>CAYUOD010000072.1:0-3910 GCA_964446225.1 uncultured Acidimicrobiales bacterium
GACCGAAAGAAGAGGCCGTCGTGGCACATGACATCGTCATCAGAAACGGAACAGTCATCGACGGAACCGGTCGTCCAGGCAGAACGAGCGACGTCGCGATCGACGCAGAGCGCATTACCGCCATCGGAGATCTGAGCCACGCCGACGCACGCAGGACCTTTGACGCCCAGGGTCGCCTGGTGACCCCGGGCTTCGTCGATCTCCACTCACACCTCGATGCACAGATCAGTTGGGATCCGGTGATGTCGTCCTCTTGTTACCACGGTGTCACCTCAGTGGTAATGGGCAACTGCGGTATGACATTCGCCCCCGTAAGACCGGGACAATCCAGAATGCTCGCTGAGGCAATGGAAACCGTTGAAGACATCCCAGCGGCGTGCATCCTCGAGGGTCTCCCCTGGGACTGGGAGGACTACGGCGGCTATCTCGATGCTCTTCAGAAGATGCCGATGGGCCTGAACGCCGGCGGATACGTCGGAGATGTCGCCGTGCGCTTGTACGTCGCGGGTGACGCGGCCTGCGAGCCTGACTTCAGGGCGTCACCAGAGCAGCTCAGCCAGATGGCAGAACTCGTTGAGCAGGCTATGGACGCTGGGGCCCTCGGCTATTCGATGTCGAGAAGTCTGTTCCACAGGGTCCCCGACGGACGCAACGTGCCAGGTACCTGGTCGCCACCAGCAGAGTTCTTCGCCATAGCTGAGTCTCTCGGGCGCCTCGACCGGGGTGTGCTTGAACTCGCTCCACGATACAACGAACTCGAAGGCAGCATCTCAAGAGTCGAAGAAGAGTTGGCCTGGATGGCCGAGTTGAGCCGCAAAACAGGCCGGCCGTTCTCGTTCAACCTGCAGCAGATCAAATCGCTCGGCACCCACTACCGCGATGTCATCGCCATCTGTGAACAGGCCAACAGGACCGGGGCAAACCTGCGGCCACAGATCACGCCGCGCAGCGTGGGTGTGCTGTTCTCCTTCGCAGCCAACACCCTCATTGACGACCTGCCATCGTTTCAGCCCATCCGGAAACTCAACCTGGCTGGCCGTGTCGACGCAATACGCGATACCGAAATCCGGAGACGGCTCATTGCCGAGGGCTCCGGCAAAGCCATCGAGCCCTACCGCCAGATGTACCTGATGCCTGCTGGCGCACCCGCTCGATACGAATACACACCCGCTGACTCGATCGCCGGAGTCGCGGAGGCGGCGAACATCAGCCCCATTGAGGCCTACCTCGACGCGATGATCTCCTCAGAAGGCCGGTCCATCGTGAACTGGCCCGTGATGAACGAAGATCATGAAGCGCAAAGAGAACAGATCACCGCAGAGGTCACCATCATGGGACTTGCTGACGCCGGGGCTCACGCAACCCAGATCATGGATGCCTCTCAACCGACCTATGTGCTTTCGCACTGGGTACGCGACGAGCAGGCCATCACCATCGAGGAAGGGGTCCGCAGGCTCACCTCGGACACTGCCAACTTCATTGGTTACTCAGACCGTGGAACGCTCGCCATTGGCAGCTACGCCGACGTGAACATTATCGACCTGGACGCCGTGGCTCTGGATCTGCCCGAGATAGTCCACGACTTTCCGGGTGCCAATCCTCGCTTCGTGCAAAGGGCCCAGGGAATAGACCACACCTTCGTGAACGGCTACCACTTCATGGACCACGGAGAGCACACCGGCGAACTGGGCGGCAAGCTCCTCCGTAGCACCGGCAACTAGGGCCATTCGGGCAAACCACCAGCAAATCTCCCGCCTACGTAGTGGGGTATCCTGGACCCGTAGCGAGGACCTGGAGTGAACAATGTTGGCAGCTGAATTTGGCGTGGGCGAGATGCTGTGGGTGATGTTCTGGTTCTTCTTGTTCGTAATCTGGATCGGACTGCTCTTCAGTGTGCTCGCCGACTTGTTCAGAGACGACGAAGTCACTGGCATGCAGAAAGCTCTGTGGACTATCGGCATCGTCTTCTTCCCTTACATCGGCGTGATCGTGTACCTCATCCTGCGGGGTGGCACTATGCAACTGCGCAGGCAAAAGTACGACATCGAGATGCAGGACAGGTTCGAGAAGTACGCGAGCGCAACGGCCACGGCAAATCCGACTGAAGAACTCACTAAACTTGCTGCACTCCGAGACAGTGGGGCTATCTCCGAGGAAGAATTTGCCGGACTCAAGGCCCAAATCCTCGGATCCTGAACCCGCAGGTAGAGCTGACAGCGATCTCAGCAGCCCGCGGCCAGCGCGCAACCGATCGATCCTGGCAAAGGCTCAGCAGACCCTGCGCTTTGCCCAACGCACGTACCTCGAGTACCGAGCCGATCGGGCTATGCGGCTTGGCGCGGGTCTGGCCTACTACGGACTCTTCGCGGCTGTACCGATGGTCGTCATCTCACTATTGCTCGCAAACGCAGTGTTCACCGCAGCCGAAGTCCAAGCAGTAGTAGAGGATTTTCTGCAGACCGCAACTGGCGAGGCTCAGCCTGAACTCGCCGCAGAAATCGCGTCCTGGCTCAACGGCTCGTCGACCGCGGACGGCCTGGGTGTCATAGCGGCGGCGACCCTGCTCTATACGTTGCTCCTGGCATTCGCCGCGCTGCACGACTGTCTCAATGTCATCTGGGGAGCGCCACACCGCCCAGACTTCAAAGGATTCGTGCACCGCTACGGAAAAGCGTTCGCCGCAATGCTGCCCATCACGACCGTGGTTCTGCTCGCTGTTGGGTCACAGGTCGCGGCGGAGACAGTCATCGAGAAGATCCCTGGCGATGGCGACCTCACCTCGTTTGCCCTCGTGACGGTGCAGGCAGCGTCCATCCTCGCAATCGTGGTCGGCGGGTTCACGTTTCTCTACCGCTTCCTTCCAGATGCCACGCCCAGCATCAAAGCGTCGATTATCGGTGGACTCGTAGCGACCGGACTCACATGGATTGCCACTACCGCGCTTGCGTACTACTTCCAGGTCTTCTTTGAAATCAGTGTGACTGGAACCGCCTCTGCGATGATCGCCTCGCTTGTATGGCTCTACTATCAAGCACAGGTATTACTGATCGGTGCAGAGGTCACCAAGCTGCTGGCCCGGGGAAGTCTCTATGAGTTCAACCGACAGACCACATAGCCAAAGGCGCACAGCATTCGTGCTTGGCGGAGGAGGACGCTGGGGCGCAGTTCAAGTGGGCATGCTGCGCGCGTTGGTCGAGCGGGAGATTTCAGCCGACCAGGTTCTAGGCACCTCGATCGGAGCGGTGAACGGAGCATGTTTTGCCCACCAACCCACCCTTGCAGGCGTGTACAAACTCGACGATTTCTGGGCTCTCATGCAAAAGAGCAAGGCGCTGCGCTCAGGGATTACCGACACCGTGCGTCGCTTTACCCGACAGCCCAACGCTGTGCTCGATCCAGAGCCGTTCCAGAGGTTCATCGGCGAGCAGCTACCAACCCAGTCGTTCAGCGACCTTACTGTCCCATTTTCCTGCGTTGCGGCCTGCATAGAACACTCAAGTGAGCAGTGGTTCACCGAAGGACCCCTCATGCCCGCTCTGATGGCCTCATCGGCGCTCCCAGGGGTATTTCCTCCCTATGAGATCGACGGGCTGCACTACTACGACGGCGGGCTCGTCAATTCCATCCCGTTGAATCGGGCGATCCGCGAAGGAGCAACGCGAATCTTTGTTCTGCAGGTGGGGCGCATCGAAGACCCACTTGTTCCGCCCCGTCACCTGCTCGACACTGCGCTCGTCTCACTGGAGATCTCGCGTCGTCACAGCTTCGCTACAGCGCTCAAACATCTTCCGGATGACATTGAGGTTCACATCCTCCCAACAGGCGGAGCAATCAAGACGAACGATTGGCGTCAACTCAAGGTGACCGACCTCAGCGAGACGCGTGAGCTCACACAACGGGCGTACAAGGC
>CAYUOD010000072.1:4010-9088 GCA_964446225.1 uncultured Acidimicrobiales bacterium
TCAAGGTGACCGACCTCAGCGAGACGCGTGAGCTCACACAACGGGCGTACAAGGCGTCACGCGACTACCTTGAAACCGAGGAGGTCACATAGATGTACGTGCCACCTCGCTGGATCCGTCGGCTCATCACAATTCCGCTGGGACTGGTGATCGCTGCGGTAGCCCTACTCGGTTCACCGCTGCTGCTCATGGGGGCTGCCTTCGTATCTCGCTTTGTTCCTGGCAAATGGCGCCCGTTGAGAATCTTCTGGTTCCTGCTCGTCTATCTGTTCATGGATGTGCTCGCCCAGTTCATCCTGCTCTTTCTCTGGATCATCGCCGGCTTTGGATTCACCATCGGCAACGAACGCTCCGTCAATCGGCACTACAAGCTCCTTGCGTGGTTCCTCCAGGTACTTGTGCGTTCCGGAAAACGTACGTTCAACCTGGAGACGGCACCATCACAGATCTCAGGGAGGTTCGAGCACAGAGCCGGCGGCACGATCGTTCTCAGTCGCCACGCGGGACCCGGCGATTCGTTTCTGCTGGCCGAGGCACTTGCGAATTGGGGGAACCTTCGACCTCGCATCGTACTCAAGGACACACTTCAGTTTGATCCGGCCATCGACATACTGGTCAACCGGCTGCCATGTCGCTTCATCCGATCACGTAACCGAGACGCCAACGAAGAACTCGATGCGATGGGAAAGCTCGCCGAATCGATGGGGCCAGACGACGCTGTGCTCATATTTCCCGAAGGTGGAAATTTCACCCCCGGTCGGCGAGAACGATCAATCGCGTACCTTGAGCGCATTGAGCGCCCCGATCTCGCGGAGCGGGCCCGTAACCTGACGAACCTTCTGGCACCCAAACCCGCGGGCACACTGCGTCTCATCGAATCGGCTCCTACAGCAAACGTACTTCTCGTAGGCCATTGCGGACTCGAAGATTTCACCAGCCTCAAGGCCATCTGGCAAGGCCTGCCAATGGACAAAGAACTTCTGACAATCTGGTGGGGAGTACCTGTGGAAGAGATTCCCCCGGGTGAAGAGGAGCGAGTGCTGTGGCTCTACGATCAGTGGGAAATCATTGACACCTGGCTGGATCAGAGAAACCAACAGGGCGAGCAAACACAGTCTCCGGCGTGACCTCAGCGGACATGACGCGTCAGTCCAACGAGTTCGATAAAGTCTTGAAGCAAACCGGTAGATACAAGGGGACCAAGTGACTGGCCAAGTAGACGATCTCATGCCTGCAGAGGAACCATTCGTAGACCACCAGACGACAACGCTGCTGGTAAAGGTCGCCCGTGGCCTGGTGTTCTTCGTCTATGCCATCGTCATGGTCAGTTTCGTGTTTCTGATGCTCGCGTTCCTGCTTCGCCTGGCTGGCGCCAATCCGTCAAGCGGCTTCGTCGAGTGGGTCTACCGCAACGCCAACCGGTCAATGGACCCCTTCCGCGGAATATTTCCGGCCCAGGAACTCAGCGGGAAATCCGTCTTCGACGCATCGCTCTTGTTCGCCTCCGTCTTCTACGGATTCGTCGCGCTGTTCCTGCACGCCGGTGTGAGCTGGATCACCGGTTGGCTGCGCCGTGACGAATTCAAGCGTGCCCAGCAGGCCCGGACCACTGACCAAATCCAGAGTATTCCTCCGCAGTACTAATTCTCAGTCGCGAGAGTATCAACCGGGATGAACCCCGACCATAGAGACACACTTGAGGAGGACGCTTCTCAGCTCGCGCGGACGTTTGAATCTCGCCAGGAGTTTTTCGCGCTGCTGCGAACGACAAGCACCCAACGCGGCCTACTCACAATCGTGGCCGGGTTTGTCCTCCTGCTATGGCCCAACCGCACCTTTACCATCACGGTCGGAGTGGCAGGTGTCGTACTGCTCTTCGGCGGACTCAGCGACGTCTGGCAGTCGCGGCGCGAACGCGACGTTGCCAGTGCGATCAAGGGGCTCGCCACAGCGGTACTGGGCGTGCTGCTGTTCGCATATCGCAGACGCTCCGTCGACTTTCTCGCGAACCTCATCGCGGTCGTCGCAGCACTAGCTGCTGTTCTGGACTTCGCACGGGCGTACCGCGCTCGCCGTCGCTCGCAGCCCTGGGCGTGGTTCGCGGCGAGGGCAATGTTCGAAGCGGCGATTGCAGTCAGCACCGTGGCACTTGGCGGTTACACCGTCGAACTCATTCTGTTCTTTGGTGCAGCACTTTGGATTGCCACCGGAGTTATCACCGTATGGCACAGCATTCTGTACCACAACGATCCTGACTTCACCGGCAGAATCAACCCCCCTCAAATCGCCTACGAATGGTTTCAGGCACGCGACCTGGGTGATCAGGACCGTGCGCTTGTCATCAGGAACCTGATCTTCGAGGGCGACGACTTCAGAGTTCGGGCGACTCGGTTCATCGCCCTGATGAGCTTCTCCACTGCGATTGCCGCTTTCGGCGTGCAGACGGATTCCACAGCCGTAGTTATCGGCGCCATGCTCGTAGCACCACTCATGACACCAATCATGGCAACCTCGGTGTCGCTTGTGATGGGGTGGAGACTCAGAGCAGCACGCTCCCTCGCTCTCGTAACCACCGGCGTTGGAGTTGCGATCATTATCTCGTACTTCATCGGTCGCTTTCTTCCCAGCTTCATCAGCGTTGCCTCAAACTCCCAGATCACCTCACGTACATCGCCCACGACGTTTGATCTCCTCATCGCTCTGGCAGCTGGCGGCGCCGGAGGCTATGCCGTATGCCGCCAGGATGTCTCGGACTCTCTGCCCGGGGTTGCAATCTCGGTTGCGCTCGTACCACCCCTGGCTGTCGTCGGGCTCACGCTCGCAAGCCATGACCCCGAACTTGCCATCGGCGCGTTCCTGCTCTTTCTTACGAACTTTGTCGGCATCATTCTGGCGAGCGGAGTTGTGTTCGTGTTTGTGGGCTTTTCGCCCTGGTCGCGTATCCAGGAAAATAGCAAGGAACTCAGGGAGTCCTTCGCTCTGGTCACTGGAGCGCTGCTCCTCATCGCGATTCCACTCGGTATCACCGGCCAGGCGATTCTCTCAACCTCGGCGAATCAGGAAGCGGCACAGAATGCGACCACAGCTTGGGCCGAGGAAAGTACAGATCTCGAGTTCGTTCGCCTCAACAGGGATGGAAGCCTCATCGAAATCGTGCTGGTCGGATCCGGGGCACCAAACGATCTTGAGGCCCTGGACGCTGAGCTGACGAGGATCTACGGTCGCAGCATCGACATAGACATGGACATACTCCCGCGCACGAGCTACACAACGAGAGACGAGTAGCGCGACGGCTCTGCTGCGCAGTGACTATTCGTAGCCGTTCGGATGTGCGATCGCCCAACGCCACGAGTCCTCACACATCTCGTCGAGTCCACGCCGGGCCCGCCAGCCAAGCGCGGTCTCAGCCAGCGTTGCATCTGCGCGCGATTCGGAGATATCGCCCGGGCGCCTGGGACAACGCAGGGTCGCGATCTCGCGACCTGAAGCCCGCTCCATCGCCTCGATGACCTCCAGCACGCTATACCCGCGGCCGGTGCCAAGGTTGCAAGCCATGAACTCAGATCCCGTGCCGATCCTGGCGTCAATTACGTCGAGCGCGGCACGGTGTCCGCCTGCGAGGTCCACAACATGGATGTAGTCACGAACTCCGGTGCCATCAGGAGTGTCATAGTCATCTCCGAACACGGTGATCGCCTCGGTCTTGCCCAGCGCCACATCAAGCACCCTCGGCAACAGATTGTTTGGAGTGCCCTGAGGCGCCTCTCCTATGAGCCCGGATTCGTGAGCTCCGACCGGGTTGAAATAGCGGAGCGCGACGATCTGCCATGGGTCACCGGAGGAAGGCAACGAGCGCAAGATCTGTTCAATTGCCAGTTTGGTGTCGCCGTACGGATTGGTTGCGCCCAGCTCGGCTGACTCTGGAATTGGCACAATGCGAGCGTCACCGTAGACGGTGGCCGAGGAGGAGAACACCAGGTTGAAGACACCCGCTGCGCGCATCGCACTCAACAAGGTGAGCGTGCCACCCACATTCACCTGCCAATAACGCAAAGGCTGTTCGACGGACTCTCCAACCGCTTTCAGTCCGGCACAGTGCACAACCATGTCGACCTGTCGTCCGGCAAAGACGTCAGCCATTGCCGCAGCGTCGGTCATATCCACCTGGAGTGTGGTGATTGGTTCCCCGGCCACGTGCTCTGTGGCTTGCACCGCGAGCGGAGAACTGTTCGAGAAGTCATCCAGGACGAGGACTTCCTCACCAGCCGCGACGAGATCCACACAGACGTGAGAACCAACGAAACCCGCTCCGCCGGTTACGAGAACAGTACGGGCCACTTCAGGCTCCTAGGTCTCAATGAGGAAACAACGGTCTTGCATCTCGCCGAAGGCATAGCCGGCAAAAAGTCCTCCGTAGAGTTCCCGCGTACGGTCGGTCCACGCCAGAGCATCTGGAGACGACACGCGGTGATGTACCTGCAGGATGCCTGTCTCGTACACCTTGTACTCCGCATAAGCGCCCGGATAGTCCTTAACGCTGGCCACCTCAACCCACGGAACTTCTCCGGTGAGACTAAAACGTCTCACCCGATTGCGATGTGTATGGCCGGCAAAATATCCACTGAAGGTACCGTGACGCGCCGCAAGCGCAGCTATTCGATCAGACGGGTCAGGCAACAGCCCGAAGTGGAAACCATCTCGCTTGCCGGACTCGATGTTCCACGGATGGTGATGGCCCATCACCAGCACGGGACGGTCCGCCTCCCCGAGTTGGGTATCCAACCAGTCGATCTGCGAGTCGGCAAGCGTGCCGTGGTCCTCGCCATACTCAACGGTGTCAAGCAAGGCAATGGCGACGCCCGCGACGGTCTGGTGCTGAGCTGCAAAGTCACCCAGATGCTCGCCGCCATACGCCTCATGATTACCGCGCACATACAGCAGACGATCCCCAAAGGCCTCGCTGTAGCAGTCCAAGAACTGCTGATACTCAACTTTGGTCCCGTGTGCCGTGAGGTCGCCCTTGGCCACAACCAGGTCCGGATCGAGTAGTGCAATCTCAGCCACTGCAGCCTCATTCA
>CAYUOD010000073.1:0-5064 GCA_964446225.1 uncultured Acidimicrobiales bacterium
TTTGGATGGGATCCACGGTGAAGGCGGTTGCGGTCTATGGCGAGGCCTTCTGGCGAGGCATGGGATTGTCCGGTTCCGCGATTTCACACGTTGGCCCACTTCAGGAGATCCACGATATGAGCGGTCCGGATGGTGCGCCAGCGATGCTCTTCGGGTTCGGCCGCCTCGCTCTTGGGCAATCCGAGATTTCGACAGGTGCCGTGATTGCGCATATGGCCAGACTGTTCGGCCCGCTGGCTGAGACGCCGGTGTCGGTGGTGGTCCGCAGTTGGGGCGCTGAGGCACTGACCGCACCCAGTCCAGCCCAGCGCAGCGATGCCTACGAACACTACGGATCTCCGGCGTTTCGCGAGCCGCAGTGGTCCAATCGACTCTTTTGGACGTCCACCGAGACAGCCACGGTCTCGCCAGGTCACATTGAGGGCGCATTGCAGGCAGCAGAGCGTACGGTGAACGCAATCAGGAACTCGACGAAGGTGAAGTAGTGGCGCAACCAGGTATCAGTGAACTTCTCGGCGAGTACGAGCGGGCTCTCACCTACACCGACAGCTTGTGGCGCGACCTCAGTGCCGACGAGGTTGGCTGGCGACCGAATGAGAACTCCAGTGCTGTTGGCTGGCACCTCGTGCATCAGCCGGCTGTGGCGCACTACATGGTGAGAAACCTCACCGCCGCCGAGTTACCCCTCGATGCTGATCTCGAGGCACTCGCCGACTCGGCCACACCAGAGTCACAGCGGACCGGGCTGCCAGGTGTAGAGCGCGTTGCTGAGTTCCGGGACGCTGTTGCGGAGCGGGTGCGATTCAGGCTGGGTGCGATAGTCGAGGGTTCTGTGGGTGCGCCCGCCCAACTCACCATCGTCGGGACCAACCTGCTGACGGCGCTGATCAACCACGAGTATCAACATTCCACCTGGATCGCCGAGGTACGTACGAATGATCTCGGCCACGCGCAGTTGCCCACGCCCGAGTCCACCCGGCTCGTGCTGGTCGACGGTTACCCGGTCCTCAGCCCTGACCCAGGTCGTTCATGACTCGGCGAAAGTTTGCCCAGTTGGATGTATTTTCCTCTGAGCCTTTCTCCGGCAATCCGCTGGCCTGTGTGATTGCGGGTGATGGTTTGAGTGGCGAAGAGATGCAAACCTTCACCAGGTGGACGAACTTGTCAGAGGCTTCTTTTCTGCTGGAACCAACCGTGCCGGAGGCTGACTACCGGGTACGGATCTTTACCGCACCAAGAGAACTGCCTTTCGCTGGGCATCCCACAATCGGCTCGTGTCAGGCTTGGCTCAACGCCGGCGGCGAGCCGAAGAACCCGGACCGGATTATCCAGGAATGCGGCGCTGGGCTTATTGAACTGCGCCAGTCCGCGGGCAGGATTGCCTTCGCCGCACCTCCGCTTATCCGTGGCGGTGCAGTGGACGATTCTCTCATCGTCGAAATGGCGGGAGTGCTTGGCATAGATCGCCGCGAGGTAGTCGATGCGCGGTGGGGTGACAACGGACCCGGTTGGGTGGTGCTGCTGCTGGAGAGCGCCGAAGCTGTATTGGCCCTGGAGCGTCCGTCGGGTCCCGTGGAGGAGTTGGACCTGGGCATCGTTGGCTTGTACGCAGACGACTCTGGAACCGAGTGTGCAGCCGAGCTCCGAGCATTTTCCGCCGATGGTTCTGGAGCCGTTATCGAGGATCCGGTCACCGGCAGTCTCAACGCTTCAGTGGCGCAATGGCTACTCGGTAGCGGCCAACTCGCTGTCCCGTATGTGGCGAGCCAGGGCACGGCCATGGGTCGCCGAGGGCGTGTGTACATCGACCAGGACTCTGATGGGACGATCTGGGTCGGTGGTGCTACGACCCAGTCGATCACCGGCGAAATCGAGATCTGAGCTCAGACTGGCGGCGCCTTGTGTTCAGCCCAGGAATACTGCATGCTGACACGGCTGTTTCTACCGTATCGGCACACTATGTTCGATAGGACCCCCACACATGAGTAGCCCAGTTGCACGACCGACAGTCGGCGAGTCCGCGCCTGAGATTGAGCTCACTGATGCGAACGGTGAGACCTGGCGACTGAGTGATCAGCGGGGTCATGCGGTGTTGTTGATCTTCCATCGCCACAGTCATTGACTGCCCTGCATTGATCATGCGATCGCCGTGCGCGATCATCTTGACGACCTCGGCAACGCAACCAGGGTTGTGCTCATCATGTTCACCGATCCCAAGACCCTGCAGCCGTACCAGATAAAACACAAGCTGCCGTTTCCGGTCTTGAGTGACCCTGATCGCGTCGCCTATAGGTCGTTTGGTCTTGGTCGCGGGTCAGTGCTTCGCGTTTGGGGTCTCAGGGCAGCCCGACGCTACTTGCAGATCATGCGAGTCTCGGGTGTGCGTGGTCTCGCGGCACCAACAGAAGACACACTGCAACTCGGTGGCGACTTCATTGTGAGCGCAGACGGAACGCTTTCGTACGCCTTCTGGGGAGAAGGCCCAGACGACCGCCCAAGCGTTGACGAACTCGTGCGGGCTTTGACGGCAAACGACGCCTAGGGCGAAGAATCTGCCTTTTCCTGGTCGGGTCGGTATTCACGCTTGAGGCTGAATACAGCGCTGACGATGAGTGCAAGAACTATCGGTGTTGCAAAGATAATCAGGAGCACGCCAGCGGTGTTTGTACCCTCAACCTGGCGCGACAGCATGCGGTAGCCCCAGGCAAGTATCACGCCTGTGACAGCGAGCATGAGCACTCCGATCCGACCTCTTCGTCCCAGAGGCCGCTGCTTCAGCGACCAGGCCAGAAGCCCGAGAGAAACGGCCAGCACCGCCACGGCGATGACACCGCTTGCCGTTCCGCCGAGCGAAGAAGGGAGATTTGGGTCGATGATTGAGTTGTCGCCGTCAGAACTCTGCTGAAGAGGACCCATTGCCCATGCCGCGACGATGGTGCCCGTGACGAAGATCAGGATGATGGAAACAAGCTGAGTCCTCCCCATGGGGCCCCACTCGCTTTGGCGCCCGCTCATCGCATACCAAGTGCGTTGATGAGGCCGTCGGGGTTCCTGGTGAGCACCGTTGCCGCCCGCTGTTCACCGTCGGGATGGTCATATTCGATGCGCACCCCCGAGTCACCGGATAGGCCGTAGAGCCGATCCTTGCGGCTGCCCTTGATACCCCAACCGCCATAGTCACCAAAGGCGTTGACCCCGACCTTGTGCGCGGATGTAAGCGTCGAGAGTTGAATCCGTGTTTTCGGAAGGGGTGGGAGTTGCAACGTGAGTTGGCCAGCCGAGACCTTCACCGTGATGGAGATTCTCGCCAACCAAAGGGCAATCAGTGTGCCCACAACTACTCCGAAACCGACGAAAGCGACCAGTTGTTCTGTCCCGGAGATACTTTCGTCGAACAGGGCCGTGATTGCCCCGGACCACCCGATAATGCCGATTCCTATTGCGGTGACAAGAAGTATGTAGCGCATGGTGCCCTCGAAGACGAGTCGTTCGCGGTACTGGGTCGCAGGTGCGGTCACTCCCGAATTCTCGCACGCGCTGGCAACTGAGTGAGGACTAGGGGGACTAACCGACCCGCTGTGGCATCCAGTCGAAGTGACTCCGGAGTACCCGGTTCCACTTGTTGGCCGGCAGTTCTGGGTACAGCGTCGCGAGGCCCACGCTGTACTTGCTTACTCTCATCGGTCTGATGTGATTGGCCCAGAGCGTCCGGTCGACCGACGTCGGACCATTGTCCGTCTTGGTCTCAATGAGAACGTGGTTGGGTAGTTGGATGGTCTCGCCTGCGGGCGAGGTCCATTCCAGATCGGTGTCGATGGTGGCACGGCTGTTCGAACTCCCGATGAGCAGCGTGCTGCGCTTGAAATGTGTGGTGAGGGAGTGAGTGAGGGGTTGGCGGTCAAAGCGGCTGCCCAGTACAAAGTTGATGAACTCCTGGCCGATATCGGTGAGCTCAGACCGGTGTCGCAGTGGATAGGCGAGGCGGTATTTCACCGTTTGGGCCCGTCGATTTCTTGACTTCACTTCAAGCGCGCAGGTCTCAGAATCGAGGTAGGTGCGGGTTCTTACCTTGTAACGTTTCGGCCTGCTGCGAGCAGCGTCGTGGTAGGTGGCGAGACTGTGGGTGTCGAAGTACACCGACTCGTAGCGAAATGAACGAGCGTCGTCGATCTCCAAGGTTCTCACCTGGTTTCTGATCTCGGACAGCAGTTGGACCAGGTCGTCGAGAGGAATGAGGTACTTGCGATCGTGGCGCGTTTGAAGGGCAGCCACCTCGTTGAGTTCCTCGAGGCCTACACTCGCGAGCCGATTCAACGCTGTGGCTGAGTCCGCTGTGTCAGTCACGCGGTTCGTTTGATCTTGCGAGGAACCGAACCGACGGTGCCTGGCTGCCTGAAGATGCCTGGTCCAGAACCTGGTAGCGGGCTTCGACCAGCGTTGTGTCGTTTACGAGGTCAACGCGCCGTACCACTACGCGGTGGACCTCGGCGTTCAGGAGTTGTTCCAGGTGGCTACGTAGAGCAACTTCGTTTGTAAATGCAGCATCCAGGTTGAGTACCTGCACCCGGTATCGACGGAACAGGCGAGGATGATCTCCGACAAACAAGACCACCAGTAGCGAGGCCGTGAGTGCAGGCGCAAGCCCGTCGGGTGTGATCTCTATGCCAGCCAGGAGCCCGAGTGCGAGGGCAGCAAAATAGTATGCGACTTCGACTTGATCCAGCTCGGCTGAACGGAGCCGGATGATGGACAGCACACCGAACAGCCCAAGTCCGAGGCCCGCTCCAACTGCTGTGGATGACAGGGCGACTGCGACGACGAGCACGCCGATGTTGACGCCGAGGTAGGCCACGACCATGTCTCTGCGACGGTGGCGCGGAAAGTAAAGGCCGAAAACCAGGATGACGATCGCGACGAGATCAAGCGTGAGTAGAACTGATCTGGACATTTAGCCTCCTGGCCCGCACAAGAGTTGACCCATGTTTTACACCACGAAGGGTGAAGTAGCTAGTTCACGTGGAGTGAAGGTGGACTCGATCTGCAGGATTCTGAGTTATTCGTGCT
>CAYUOD010000073.1:5164-8867 GCA_964446225.1 uncultured Acidimicrobiales bacterium
TCGGCGAACGGTCCGGTAATTACCACGCCCGAGAATGCGGTTGCAGCGTCGATACGCCCGAATCGAGCCAGTCCAGCAGCAACGAGTCGCTGACTGGATGACGGGTCGGAGAGATCAGCTACTCCTTCCACGACCTCAACTGCAGATCCGAGGGCGTTGAGTTCTTGGACCAGACCGTCCGCGGGGTCGCCGATCACGAGATCGTGGCCGCGCTCGGCAAGAAGACGGGCGGTGTGTGGCCCGATATAGAAACTGGTGTTGGCGACAAGCGCCACCCGTCGCGCTGGACTTGAAGTATTCGTCATGTCTCTCCCGGATGTCGCCAGCCTTTCTACCTGCTTGGCTAGCGTTCCGCCAAAGCGGGCTGCTGAGTTCCGGTGGATGCAGCGTTATGTGCTGAGGACTTCACTGGTGGTAACCACCACACTGAACCGACGAACGCGGTTGGCCGCTATTGCTCGAAGCCGTCGCGCTCTTGCACCATCCGCACATAGGCAATGACTTCTTCTACCTCGTCACTGTTTAGACCTTCGACTGGTGGCATGTCCCCGAAGTTCCAGTGGTGCTGCGGTGCACCGAACGCGATGGCGGACCGAAATGCATCGTCAGGGTGGTGACCAGGCACATAGAAGACTGACAGATGGGAAGGACCCTGGTCTGTGCCGCGTAGATCGCTGCCGTGACACTGCGCACAGTTCTGGGCGTAGAGGGCCTCACCCTCAGCGAACTCACCGCTGGGAGGTGCAGGATTGTCGTCTGCGGTCGACTCACTGCTACCGCCACAGGCCGCAGCGAGCAGGGCCATGGCGACAACAAGAGCTGCAAATTTCATACCCTTTGTCTTACCCTTCCGGGTTGGACGTGCAAAGAGGCGAAAGGCCCATCGTTTCGGTGGCATCGAACTGGCATCGCTGAGCTGCGAGACTGCATCTATGCGCGCCGCACGAGTACGAGATGACAGTTCAGGCATCGAGTTCCTTGAGGTAGAAATGCCGTTCGTTGGCTCGGGGGGTGTGCTCGTAAAGGTCGTGTCGGCTGGCATCTGTGGAACCGATCTTCACCTTATGGATACTGGTCTGCTCGCTGGACGTATTCCTGGCCATGAGATTGCAGGCTACGCGCCAGATGGGCGAGCTGTCGCCGTTGAGCCGACGGTGACCTGCGGTAGCTGCGAATACTGCCTTCGCGGTGACCACTCGATCTGTGACCGGGCGATTCCGGATTTTGTTGGCATCGGCGCCGATGGGGGCATGGCCGAGTTCGTCTCAGTGCCAGAGAGTTCGCTCGTAGAGCTGCCTGCTTCGCTTCATCCCCGCGACGCCTGTCTCGTGGAGCCTGTAGCTGTGTCAGTGCGCGGTCTATTGATGTGCCGTCTTGGGGCTGGCGATCATGTCGCTGTCGTCGGAGGAGGATCCATTGGCCTATGCGCCGTTGCTGTCGCGCGTGCCATGGGAGCCACCGTTGAGTTGCATGCTCGCCACGATCATCAGAAGGCTGCGGGCGAGCGACTGGGTGCTCTTGAACCGTCCGACCGTTCCGCCAAGCTGGTGGTTGACGCAGCTGGCACCACGAGTTCGCTGACTGAGGCAGTGCACCGCTGCGATCGCGGCGGCACCGTGCTGGCGCTCGCTACGTACTGGGATGACACGCAGATTCCCGGCTTGGCGATAAGTGGCAAGGAGATTCGTATTCAGGCCTCGATGATGTACGGGCGGACATCAGGATTTCGTGACGTCGATCTCGCTGCGGCTGTGGTTGCAGCAGAACCCGAGCTCGCTCGAGTGGTGATCACTGATCGCTTCGAGTTGGACGGCGTGGCCAAGGCTTTCGAGCGTGCGGGCGATCGGACCGCTGGTGCCATCAAGGTTGTGCTCGAACCCTAAGACTTGCCGTAGTGGTCCTCGACGTAGGTCTGGGTGTCTATTGGAGGCCTCACGTAGTTACTGTCTTGGCGGGGCGGAAGGTGGAGTTGGTCTGAGGTGAGGTCCTCGTATGGCACGCTCGCAAGCACCTGACGGATGCAGTTGAGGCGCGCTTTGCGCTTGTCGTCTGCATCAACGACCCACCAGGGCGAAGCCTTCGTATCGGTTGCTCCGAACATCTCGTCTTTGGCCCGGCTGTAATCCTCCCAATGGGCACGAGACTCCAGGTCCATCGGGCTGAGCTTCCAGCGTTTTTCTGCGTTGCCGATGCGATCGGCAAATCTGCGTTCCTGTTCTTCGTCGCTCACAGAGAACCAGAACTTCAACAGCACGATGCCTGACCGAATGAGCATGCGCTCGAACTCGGGACATGAGCGCAGGAACTCCTGATGCTCTTCGTCTGTGCAGAATCCCATGACGCGCTCCACGCCGGCGCGGTTGTACCAACTGCGGTCAAAGAGCACGATTTCGCCGGCTGCTGGGAGGTGAGCGACGTAGCGCTGGAAATACCATTGCGTCTTTTCTCGCTCGGTCGGCTTGTCGAGGGCAACGACGCGAACGACGCGGGGGTTCGTACGTTCTGCGATGCGCTTGATGGCACCGCCCTTGCCTGCGGCGTCTCGCCCCTCGAACAGAATGCAGACCTTGAGTCCGTTCTGGTGCACCCATTCCTGGAGTTTCACCAACTCCCGCTGTAGGCGCACGAGTTCCTTCTCGTAGGCCAGTTTGGGAATGCGCTTCGCTCGCTTTGCGCCGGTGCTCTCTAATGCGCTGGTCGTCATTTTGAACCTCCAGGAACGTCCTGATTGTAGGCAGGTGCGGTTGATATCGCTGCCTGTTGTTCCCGTCGACACGATGAGGCCAGGTTATTCGTGTTGCGGGCATATTAGATCGAAGAAATTGCCACGACCGTTGAGGTTCGATTGCACGATACTCAGATGGCTCGCAGCACCTCGATGCGCGTCGAGCCCAGCAGTCCATACCTGTAGAAGAGGATCCCCATGGCAGTAACCGCGCATATTCGGTATGTGATCGACCCGAACAAGATCGAGGACTTCGAGCGCTACGGCCGCTTGTGGATTGAGCTTGTGAACCGGTTCGGCGGAGATCATCACGGCTATTTTTTGCCGTCAGAGGGTGCGAACAACATCGCCTACGCACTGTTCAGCTTCCCATCGCTGAGCGCATACGAGCAGTACCGCACTGCTGCCGGGACTGACCCCGACTGCATCGCTGCTTATAAGGATTCTCTCGAGAGCGGATGCATTCTGAGCTTTGAGCGCACATTCTTGCGACCGGTGCTCGTACCTTGACGGGCCCTAGTCCTGTCTGCGCGCCAACGAAAGGGTCTAGGGTGCGCTTGTGATCGATCAGTCGCACCTGAGTCGTGTCTTGGAGCTCGCACAACAGTCACGGCAGTTGGGAAACCACCCCTTTGGGGCCTTGCTCGTCGTGGACGGCGTCGTTGCTGCAGAGGCGCACAATTCGGTTGTCACAGACTCCGACCTAACCGCTCACGCAGAGATGATGCTCGTGCGCGGCCTGGAGACCAGGGGCGAGTTGTCGCAACTCGCGAACGGCACCGTCTACGCGTCGTGCGAGCCGTGTCCCATGTGTGTGGGTGCGTTGTTCTGGGCTGGCGCACGTAGCGTCGTGTTTGGCCTGTCCCATGACCGTCTCAATGAGATTGTGAGGACGCCGTTCGAGGAAGCCTTCGGCTTTACGATCTCCGCTCATGACATCGGAGCGAGATCCCAGCCGCCGTTAGTTTTTGACGGTCC
>CAYUOD010000074.1:0-8823 GCA_964446225.1 uncultured Acidimicrobiales bacterium
ACGTCGCCCGGCGTGTGCTGTCGTACATTGGCCAACAGGTTCCCCATCGCTTGGCGCAATCTGTCCTCATCTCCCACGATGAGCGTTCCGGCACCGCTTGATTCAACGATGATCGACCGCTCGGGCTCGACGGCCCTGGCATCGTTCGCTGTGTCCCTGACCAGACGATCGAGATCGACGGAGTCTGCGGCGAGTGGTCGATGCTGGTCAAGTCGGGCAAGAAGCAGTAGATCGTCAACAAGGCCACCCATACGTGTTGCCTCGCCCTCGATACGGTCAAGCGACCGTTCGACATCGTCAGAGGACGTCGCCCCGTGGCGATACAGTTCGGCATAGCCCCGGATGGATGTAAGCGGTGTACGCAACTCATGGGAAGCGTCCGAGAGAAAGCGCCGCATCCGCTCTTCGGACTCCGTCTTCTCGTCAACCGCCGTTTCGATCTGGGCCAACATCGCGTTGAGAGCCACGGCCAATTGTCCGACCTCCGTGTCCGGTTCCGCTGCAGGGACACGATGTGACAGATCACCCTCGCCGATGTGGCCGGCGGCGTCGATCATGTTATCGATCGGTCGCAGTCCTCTCCAGATCGCCCACCACACACCGGTACCGAGGAGCACGACGGCAACTACGCCGACTACCACGATGATCAGCGTCATCGACGCAATCGTGGATTGGACACCATCGAGCGGTATCGCGAGCACCGATATGACCCCGAGCGATTCGAGTGACGTAGCCTGTGCTCGGTAGTGGGGTCCAGCACCCCCTTCAGCACCGACTTGGACGATCGTGCCCGTCACAGACAGGTCCAGCTGCGAGATGTCGGGCAGCGGAACGGGTTCCTCCGACGGACCCGCCGGCACCGAGAAGAGAACCGTGCCTCTCTCGTCGACCGCGACGATCGCCATGTCGCTCGCAGCTCGGAAAGGACTGCCATCCGTGGCGGGTCCTGCGCTTGAACCGTCAGGGCGCGAGAAGTCGAACTCCCTTCCAGCAGCGAGTGCGAGAGCATCGCTGCGCTCCCCCAGCTGTCTGTCGATATCGCCAATCAGCTGTTGCTGCAACAAGAGAACGGATGTCGTTCCCGCGATGAGCAGGACTGCAGCGAACAGTCCAACTACCCACGTGACGAGGCGAGATTGGATGGTCATGGCTCTGACCGTAGAACATAACCGAACCCGCGTACGGTGTGGATAAGAGGAACCAGATTGGGCGCGTCAATCTTCTTTCGCAGGTAGCTGATATAGGTCTCGACCACTCCACCGTCGCCACCGAAGTCGTACTGCCAGACGTGGTCGAGAATCTGGGTCTTTGACAGAACCGTCTCAGCATTGATCACCAGGTAGCGCAGAAGAGTGAACTCGGTGGGCGACAGATCGATTCGCTGGCCATCTCTGGTCACTCGATGGCCTTCCTCGTCGATCGCCAGGTCTGTATACACCAACGATTCCCGATCTTCAACAACTAGGGGTGCGGATCTCCGCAGGACTGCGCGTACGCGCGCGACGAGCTCCTCGAGGCTGAACGGCTTCGTGACGTAGTCGTCTCCGCCCTGTGTGAACCCGGAGATGCGATCCTCCTCCGCATCGCGAGCCGTCAAGAAGATGACTGGTGTCTGATCGCCGTGCAAACGGAGCTTTCGGACAACTTCGAAGCCGTCCATTGCTGGCATTGTCACATCGAGCAGTACGAGATCAGGTCGATATTTGTTGATCTTGTTCAGCGCGGTCACGCCGTCGCTAGCAAGGGCGACGTCGAAGCCGGAGAATGACAATGCTGTGCTGACGAGGTCGCGGATGTATTCCTCGTCATCCACAACGAGGATCTTCTGCTTCGATGGCTGCTCGTGTCCGGTCATCTCACTACCAGTCAAGGCCTTGATCCTGCGGGTTTGCTGTGAGCGTACCGGTACGCCGATGTCGCTGAGCTGAGCCACAGTCTGTTTTGGAGCATCAATCCGTGATGTCCCTTCTGATGAACACGACGAACGTCACGCCCAGGGCGAGGATGGCGTAGACCGCCACGAACGCAGCGGCTTTCTCGAACGATACGGCTTGCGTTCCGCTGGCGGCGAAGGCTGCGAGGATTCCGGCGGGCAGCCACTCACCGGCGGTGTCCCATATCAATCCAATGAGCCGCTCCGCGATCAGGAGATACCCGATGCCGATGGTTATCGACGTTGCTGCAGAACGGGTCACCATGGCAAGCATTGCACCAAACATCCCGTAGAGAAGCGTTGCAACCATGGCCAGACCTGTTGTCTCGAGCGTTCCAGCCAGCGTCCACGAATCCGTCGGGATGCCCTGGTTGGGGGCGAGACCGTACGCGAGAGCCACCGAGACCAACGCGGCGATGACGACACCGACCGCCATGAATGCACTCAGTGCCAGCAGCTTGCCAGAAAGCAGAATTCCGCGTCTGGGCTGAGCAACCAGGAGATTGCGGATTGTTCCGAACTCGAAATCTCTCGCAACGCTCAGCGCAAAAAGGGCGAGCGACACGATGCCGATCATATCCAGAACTGCTGCAAGGGCTGCAACCGCTCCGTCGGCTTCGACGAGATCTGCGCCAGCGATGAATCCGGGGCCGCCACGGTCACCGTTGTCAACTCCGTCGGCCCCGACGAACAGAAATACGCTCACAAGAGCAGTGAATGCGATCATGATCGCGATTCCGATGAGCGCTGTCTTGCGGAACCGTATCCATTCTGAGGTGAATGACTTGATCACAAGCCCGCCTCCCCGCCTGTCATTCGGAGAAACACATCTTCAAGGTCCTCGGCGTGGACCCTGAGTTCCGCGAGGACGACTCCATTGGTGAAGGCTGCCCTGTTGAGTGCTGCAGGTGCCTCGGTGGCCCCCTGTACATGGACGGCATCGTCGTTCACAGTTATGACATAGCCAGCATTCGTGAGTATCTCGCCAAGGCGGCTGAGGTCTTCCCTGTTCTCAGGCACAGCAACGACCTCTCGGGAAGCCTCCTCGAGGAGTCCCGTAAGACCACCTTCAAAGACGAGCCTGCCCTTATTGATGATGACAACCTGATCGACCATTGCCTGGATCTCGGCGAGCAGGTGACTGGAGACGAACACGGTCATGCCCTGTGCAGCCAGTTGCTTCATGAGCTCTCTGATTTCGACAATGCCTGCCGGATCAAGACCGTTCGCCGGCTCATCGAGGATGAGAACGTCGGGGTCACGCAGTAGCGCGGACGCGATGCCGAGGCGCTGCTTCATTCCGAGGGAGTATTCGTGCACCTGATCACCTTCGCGACCTTTGAGGCCCACGATCTCAAGGACCTCATCGATGCGCGTTCTTGGTTGCCCGTCGAGAGCCGCCAGCGTTCGGAGGTTCGCCTCGCCCGTCAGCTTCGGGTAGAAGGCGGGTATCTCGATCAACGCCCCAACCTGCTCGATGTATCGAGCCGGATGCTCGATGGACAGGCCAAGGACGGAAGCAGATCCTGAGGTTGGCCTGATCAGGCCAAGGAGCATCCGTATCGTGGTGCTCTTCCCTGCACCGTTGGGTCCCAGCAGGCCAACAACGCCACCGCGCTGTACATCAAAGGTGAGACCATCGACGGCCTTCATGCTACCGAACTCCTTGGTGAGCTCCTCCATATGGATTGCTGTACTCACGGATTCGTTCCTTTCGAGCGAAGATTTCTGTGTATTGGGCACAGTCAACCTCGTAATCCTGTGAGTTCGCTGTGAACCGCTTGTGAGTCAGCTGAGGGACCTGTCGCAGAACTCGCAGCTAGTTCCAAGGTTCATCACAGGAAGCTCCCATGTGGACGTAGCAGTCTTATGGGTATGAAGAACAACTCTCCACGAAAGGAACAGACATGAAACGTGCACTTCTCTTGCTTGTCGTAGCTCTCGCGGTCTTCGCCTCGGCGTGCAGCAGCACGGAGGATGCCAACGGCGTCGCCTCAATAGATGACACCACCGACGTGACCGAGGCAACCGGTAACGACCCTGTCTCGGTGCAATCAGACGAGGACGCAATGCTCGCGTTCGCGGCGTGCATGCGTGACAACGGTTTCGACATGGAAGATCCAACAGTCGACGCCGAAGGCAATCTCCAGTTCGGGCGGCCCGGCGGCGGCAACGATGACATCGACCGCGATGCAGCCGAGGCAGCCTTTGGGGAGTGCGGGGACATGCTCGACGGTGTCGCGCTCGGATTCGGTGAGATCGACAACACAGAGTTCCAGGACTCAATCCTCGAATGGGCTGGATGTATGCGTGACAACGGGTACGAAATCGACGATCCCGACTTCACCGCATTCGGTCCTGGCGCTGGCGGCGGGCGCGCCGAGGGCGGTGGACCGTTCGGTGATATCGACCAGGACGACCCCGCATTCCAGAGCGCGATGAGCGCATGTGAAGACCTACTTGCCGGCGGCTTCGGCCAACGACCCGGCGGAAACGGCTAAGGAACCCACAATGACTGACCACACACCAACTCCCCTCCGTGACAAGGACCATGTCACTTCCGTATCGGCGGCCCCGGCCGATACGGAAGTGACGACCGCAAGGAGCAAGCGAAAGTGGCCGTGGATCGTTGGCGGTATTGCCGCCGTTGCGGCCGGCGCAGCGCTGCTCGTGCCGACTCTCAATGATGGGACAGCTTCTGATGCAGACACTCCCCTCGTCGTAGCCAGCACCGCCGAGGTAGTGGTCACGGATCTCACCGAATACGAGACGCTCAGCGGAACACTCGGGCGCTCAGCGGATGACCCAGTGAGCTCGAACATCGGCGGAACCGTAACAGGCATCGCTGACATCGGCGACGTGGTGGCCGAAGGCGACATGCTGTTCACAGTGGCTGATGAGCCTGTCCTACTCCTCTATGGCGGCACTCCTATCTACAGGAATATCACACTCAACGACGACCTGTCGATCACATCGGACCTGTCGGGAACGGTCACGGATCTTCCGGCGATCGGTGACAAGATCGAATACGGCGATGCGCTCTTCGAGATTGATCAGGACCCGGTCACCCTCTTCGAAGGCGCAACACCGGCATACCGCGACATCGGTTTGGCCGAGGCGGCAGTCGACCTGGACACAGGCCTGGCGGGCAACGTCACCTGGCTGCCCGACGTTGGCGATGTCATAGAACAGGGCGACGTGCTCTATGAAATCGACGGGCAACCTGTCGTGTTGTTCTACGGCGACCGGGAGGCAACCCGAACCTTGGACGACTCGCTCGTCGGTGATGACGTCCTCCAGCTCGAGGAGGCACTCCTCTCCCTCGACTATGCAACCGAAGAGGACCTGACTCTCGAAGGCCAGTATTCCTCTGAGCTGGCTGAGATCGTTGCCGAGTGGCAGAACGATGTCGGCATGGAGGTTGACGGCGTCGTCAACGTCGGCGAAGTCGTGTTCCTGCCGGGTCCCGTCACTGTGGAAGATCTCAACGCTGAGATCGATGACATCATCGTGTCAGGTGGCACGGTCCTGTCAGGAACGGTCGCAACACCAATGACAGGTGACGATGTCCTCCAGCTCGAACAAGCACTCGTTGACCTCGAATATGTCTCTGAGGACGATCTCGAAGTCGATCGTACTTTCACGCTCGAGACCGCAGAGGCGGTCGCTGTGTGGCAGGACGAGATCGGTGTCGAGGACAGCGGGGTCGTCAAACTGGGTGAAGTCGTCTTCTCTGACACTCTTCTCGAGGTTGTGGCTGTCAACGCGAAGACGAGAGAGCCCGTGCCCACGACACCGATCCTGACTGTTCGCGGCCCCGATGGGATGACGGGAACAGATGTCCTCCAACTCGAGCAATCACTCACGACTCTCGGCTTTGACGCCGACGACACGATGATTGCCGATGGCATGATGACCTCAGAAACAGTCACAGCGATAGTGGCGTGGCAGACGGCGACAGGTCAGAACGTTGATGGAATCGTCAACACCGGCGACATCGTGTTCCGCGAAGGCGAAATCCGCGTTTCAGGGCACATGACCACGTTGGGTTCCTCGGTTGCACCCGGTGGACCGGTTCTCCAGGTCACCGGAAACGAAGTACTCGTCGCGGTGGATCTCCCAGCCGAAGATCAGGACAGCCTATCGGTGGACGATGCCGTGATCATCACACTGCCCGATGGCACAACAACCACAGGGACTGTTACCGAAGTGTCGACCGTGGCCACGACGACGCCAGACGGCACCGCCGTATTCGAGGTCACAGTGACGCTCGATAACCCAGCCATTGCAGGTGATCTCGATGAGGCCCCCGTCGAGGTGGAAGTCGTATCCGACACCGTCACAGACGTCGTTGCTGTACCCGTCACAGCGCTCCTCGCACTCCAAGAGGGCGGCCATGCAGTCGAGGTACAGGCGGCAGACGGTTCAACGAGCCTTGTAGCGGTCGACCCGGGCTTCTATGCGGACGGCCTCGTCGAAGTCGACGGCGGCTTGGAACCTGGCATGCTGGTGGTGGTCCCATGACGACCGGACTCATGACCAATACAGTCCTCAGCCTCGAGGGTGTCGAGATGACGTACCCAACTGAGCCACCCGTCCATGCACTGCGCGGGGTCGACCTCGAAGTCAAGGAGGGTGAACTCCTTGCCGTGGTCGGCCCCTCAGGGTCAGGCAAGTCGACGCTGCTCCACATCATGGGCACACTTGACAGGCCAACGGCGGGCGAGGTGACCGTTGCTGGATACCGCGTATCCGAGCTCTCAGACAAGGACCTGTCATCTCTGCGATCCCGCCACATCGGTTTCGTGTTCCAACAGTTCCACCTGCTCTCGGGCTACACCGCTCTCGACAATGTCGCAGACGGAATGCTCTACACCGGCATCGCGATCGACGCTCGAAGGGCCGAGGCGGAAACAGCCCTACTCCGAGTCGGGCTCGGGCATCGCCTCAACCACGTCGCGACAAAGCTCTCAGGCGGTGAGCGCCAGAGAGTCGCCATTGCAAGGGCACTGGTCGGGAACCCATCGATGATCCTCGCAGACGAACCCACCGGGAACTTGGATTCCAAAACGAATGACTCGATCGTTGCACTCCTCGAAGAACTCAACTCCGAGGGAGTCACGATCGTTGTCATCACGCACAACCGCGAGATCGAGAGCCACTTCCCAAGGTCCGTCGGCCTGCGCGACGGCTCGATCGAGTACGACCGCACCAAGGCGGTGGTCTAGATGGCAACAACACTCGAAGCCTCACGGTTGCATCCGACCGATATCGGGCGAACAGCAACCGTTGGGTTGATGACCAGAAAGATGAGAGCAGTCCTTTCCGCCATTGGCATCATGATCGGAATCGCATCACTGGTCGCAATCATGGGCTTGTCCGAATCATCCAAGTCTGACCTCCTCGCCCAGCTCGACAGCCTCGGAACCAACCTCCTCACCGTGCAAGCCGGAAGCGGCATCGGCATCGGCACCGGAGAACTCCCTGCGGACGCGGCCGCGATGGTTGCGCGAATCGGCCCCGTAGAAACAACGAGTTCCGTGAGCGCTGTCGATCGGAGCGTGTATCGCAGCAGCTACGTCCCTGAAGGCGAAACCGGAGGAATCACCGTCCAGGCCGTGGACGTCAACATCCTCGACACCCTCGGAGGTACGATCGCTGAAGGTGAATTCCTCAACGAAGGAATCGCCGCATACCCGACCGTTGTCCTTGGCTCAGTATCCGCTGAGCGCCTTGGTATCACGTCGGTCGACGATGCATCCAAGATCCTCATCGGCGACGAATGGTTCGCTGTGGTTGGGATCCTCGACGAGTTCGTGTTGAGCCCCGATCTCGACCGTGCCGCGCTCATCGGCTTCGAGGCAGCAGAAACGTACCTCGACCATGACCCGATCCCGACGACGATCCACATCAGGACAGATCCTGAACAGGTCGACAATGTGCTGAACGTGCTCGCACCAACAGTGAATCCCCAGAACCCCGAAGAAGTCGAAGTGAGTCGGCCAAGCGACGCCCTTGAAGCACGTGAAGCCGTCGACGACGCCTTCACCGCGCTATTCCTCGGACTAGGTGCCGTTGCCCTTCTCGTCGGAGGCGTCGGAATCGCCAACGTCATGGTGATCTCCGTACTCGAACGTCGATCGGAGATCGGACTCAGAAGAGCCCTCGGAGCAACAAAGGGACACATACGAATCCAGTTCCTCGGCGAGGCACTACTCCTATCTGGTATAGGCGGACTCGCAGGCGTAATCGTCGGCTTCGCCATCACATGGGCCTACGCAAGCCTCAAGGGCTGGACAACACTGGTACCCATCACCGCAATGGTCGCCGGGCTCGCCGCAGCACTGTTCATCGGAGCAATCGCTGGGCTATACCCGGCCATACGTGCGGCCCGACTGTCGCCAACCGAAGCGCTCAGGTCGGCCTAATGATCTGAGAATCGCGTTCGAAGCTGACCCGCATCGGCCGTTCGCATCGGGAACGGCTCGATCTCCAGCGACGAGCCTGCGATTCAAGCCGATCCAAGAAGTCTCACCGGTCCATGGTGGAATCTGGAGCGATTTGGGGTGGCTCGACTACGAGGTTCGACAGGATACTTCCAAGCCAACTCGGAATCCACCAGTTCTTGTCGCCGAGCAGCTCATCGTTGCGGGCACCAGCAGCATTCTGACGTCGTTGCGTCAATCGCCACAGCCACGGCCAGTCCGAGACCCATCATCTGGATGACTGAGGTCGGTTGGAGAACGAAGCTCCCAAAGATGAATACCATGATCGCGGCTGCTGCCGCTATGACGCTGTCGGCCATGGCCAAGCCATCGGATACTGAAGCACTGCCGCAGCGAGTCCACCGCTACACATCACACTGATCCTCTCCCCCACAACTCCAAGTA
>CAYUOD010000075.1:0-8669 GCA_964446225.1 uncultured Acidimicrobiales bacterium
CCGTCTGCATTGACACGATTCTGAACCAAAAGGGTCAGAACGTGAAGTGTATTTACGTTGCGATTGGCCAGAAGGGCTCCACCGTCGCTCAGACGGTGAACACCCTGAGAGAACACGGGGCGATGGATTACACCGTCGTCGTGGCCGCGCCGGCATCCGATCCTGCGCCATTCAAGTACCTCGCTCCCTATGCAGGCTCGGCAATCGGGCAGGAGTGGATGGACAACGGCGACCACGTCCTGGTGATCTACGACGACCTGTCGAAGCAGGCCGAGGCATACCGTCAGCTTTCACTGCTGCTGCGTCGCCCTCCCGGGCGTGAGGCTTACCCCGGCGACGTCTTCTATCTGCACTCCCGCTTGCTGGAACGTGCCGCGAAATTGAGTGACGCCAACGGCGCTGGTTCGATGACGGCACTACCGATCATCGAAACCAAGGCCGGCGACGTATCCGCCTATATCCCAACGAACGTGATCTCCATTACTGACGGTCAGGTATTCCTGCAGGACGATCTGTTCAAATCGGGAATTCGTCCCGCGGTGGATGTTGGTATCTCGGTGTCACGAGTTGGTGGCGCCGCGCAGACCAAGGCTATGAAACTTGTTTCTGGAACGCTCAAGCTGGACCTTGCGCAGTTCCGTGACCTCGAAGCATTTGCCACCTTTGGTTCAGAGCTGGATGCAGTGTCATCAGCTCAACTGGAGCGCGGATACCGCCTCGTAGAACTGCTCAAGCAGAATCTCAACTCGCCTATGAGCGTGGCCGAGCAGACGGTCTCGTTGTATGCGGGCGTCAACGGACACCTCGATGAAGTTGAGGTTTCAGAGGTTGGGGCATTTGAGACCGGGCTCATCGAGTACTTCTCGACTCGCCACGGCGACATCATGGACGGAATCAACTCCACCGGAAAGGTCGCCGACGAAGACGCTCTCAGAGCTGGCATCGTTGCATTTGCCGCCGCCTACTCCTCCGACGGGGAGAACTAGTTCATGGCAGGCGGCCAGGAGCGCATCCTCCGACGACGCATTAAGAGTGTCGAGGCCACGAAGAAGATCACGCGCGCAATGGAACTCATTGCTGGTTCTCGCATCGTGAAGGCCCAGCAACGGGTGAAGGCTGCAAAGCCATACAGTGAGAAGGTCACGAAGGTTATTCAGAACCTGGCTACGGCCGGGGCCGCGTCCGATCATCCGCTGTTGGCTGACCCAAGCGATGTCACCAAGATTGGCTACATAGTTGTCACCGCGGACCGCGGTCTTGCCGGGGGCTACAACGGCAACGTGCTGCGTCTTACTGAGCGTCTCATCAAAGAAGACGCCGCAGCAACCGGCGCAGATTACGAGCTGATCATCGCGGGCAAAAAGGGGAATGCGTACTTCAAGTTCCGCAAGTACAACATTCACGCGCACCTCGAGGGGTTCAGCGACGCTCCAACCTACGAAGACGCACGAGTCATGGCCAGAGAGGCAACCGACCTCTTTGAGTCAGGCGAAGTGCAGCAGGTAAAGCTCGTGTACACGCAGTTCTTGTCGCTTGGTGTCCAACAAGCTGTCGCGGTGCCGTTCGTTCCGCTTGATCGCTCTGAACTTGAAGAAGAAGAGTCGGACACAGTCAAGCCGCTGTACGAGTTTGAGCCCGATCCAACAGCAATTCTTGAGCGTCTGTTGCCTCGATACGCAGAAGCTCGGCTGTTCTCGGCAATGCTCGAGGCCGCAGCATCCGAGCATGCCGCACGCCAGCGCGCGATGAAGGCCGCGACAGATAATGCAGAGGACCTCATCACAACGCTGAGTCGGGTAATGAACCGGGCTCGCCAAGATGCCATCACTACCGAGATCATGGAGATCGTCGGCGGTGCTGAGGCGCTCAAGTCCGATGGCAAGTTGGTCTCGGACGACTTACTTTCAGATTCAATTGAAGGACGGCGCGAGAAAATATACGCGTCGCTCGGCCAACCAAATATGACCGAGTAGGAGATACCGGCACATGACTGCAACACAGCAGACACTCAAAGAAGGGCGCGTCGTCGCCATCGCTGGCCCGGTCGTCGATGTGGAGTTTCCACCTGACGCGATTCCAGAGCTCAACAGCGCGTTGGAGATTGACGTCCAGCTTGAAGGTGAGACGATCACCATCACCGCAGAGGTTGCCCAGCAGATCGGCGATGGCCGAGTACGGGTAATCGCGATGAAGGCGACCGACGGACTCACACGCGGAGCAGCGGTCCGTAACACTGGTGGCGGCATTTCAGTGCCCGTCGGTGACGCTGTGCTGGGCCACGTGTTCAACGTGCTCGGAGAGCCACTCGACATCACTTCCGAGGAACTCGGCGAGGTGAGTGACCGGTGGGGAATCCATCGTCCTGCACCTGACTTCGACAAGCTTGAGCCCAGGGCCAAGATGTTTGAATCCGGTATCAAGGTCATTGACCTGCTGGAGCCCTATGTAGAGGGTGGAAAGATCGGCCTGTTCGGCGGCGCTGGCGTGGGTAAGACTGTACTCATCACCGAGATGATTCGCCGAGTGGCACAGGACCACGGTGGTGTGTCGGTGTTCGCTGGAGTTGGCGAGAGAACCCGTGAGGGCACAGACCTCTTCCTTGAAATGGAAGAGTCCGGAGTTCTTGAGAAGACAGCGCTTTGTTTCGGGCAGATGGACGAGCCACCAGGCGTGCGTCTTCGTGTAGCCCTTTCGGCCCTCACCATGGCCGAGTACTTCCGGGATGTGCAAGGTCAGGAAGTCCTGCTGTTCATCGACAACATCTTCCGCTTTGTGCAGGCCGGTTCTGAGGTATCGACACTGCTTGGCCGTATGCCAGCAGCCGTGGGCTATCAGCCGACGCTGGCTGACGAGATGGGCCAACTGCAGGAACGAATCACCTCCACGCAGGGTCACTCGATAACTTCACTGCAGGCGGTCTATGTGCCCGCAGATGACTACACCGACCCTGCTCCGTTCACGACATTCACCCACTTGGATGCCACGACCGAGCTGAGCCGGCAGATCGCCGCACTTGGCATCTACCCTGCGGTGGATCCCCTTGCTTCGACTTCGACGATCCTCGCGCCTGAGGTTGTCGGCGATCGTCACTACAATGCGGCGCGTCGTGTGCAGGAGATTCTCCAGCGCTTCAAGGAACTGCAGGACATCATCGCGATTCTCGGACTTGACGAGTTGAGCGAGGAAGACCGCATCACCGTGAACCGTGCTCGCAAGATCCAGCGCTTCTTGTCGCAGCCGATGTACGTGGCCGAGATCTTCACGTCGATCCCAGGCATCACGGTGCCTGTGGCCGAAACGGTGGAGTCGTTCGAGAACATCTGCGATGGTGAACTTGACGACATGCCAGAGCAGGCCTTCTTGAACGTCGGCAACGCTGACTCGGTACGGGCCAAGGCCAAGGAACTCCAAGGCAGCTGATATGGCGCTCCAGGTTGAAGTCGTGTCTCCCGAGAACGTGCTGTATTCGGGCGAGTGCACGCAGGTACTCGCGCGCACAGTTGACGGTGAAATCGGATTCCTGACTGGCCATGCGCCCTTTGTCGGGGCACTTGGAATCGGCGTCGTCCGCCTTACCACCATGGAAGGCGCCGAGTGCTGGATTGCTGTGCATGGCGGCTTCGTGGAGGTCTCCAACGACCTTGTGACGTTGCTCAGCGACGTGGCGGAGATTGGCGATACCATCGACGTTGTTCGGGCGCGGGAGGCAGTATCCAGGGCTAACGACGCGCTGGCTGAACACAACGACTCACAGGAGGCGCTTGACGCCCTGCGGCGCGCCGAGACGCGCCTGCGGGCCGCGAGAGTCGAGGAGTACTAGCTCCTAGGTGTAGTCCACCGCCGAGAACTCTTTGAGCTTCTCTGGCTGGTGGAAGGCCTTGATAAGCCGCACGGTGCCCGAGCGCGAGCGCATGACGAGGCTTTGTGTCGTTACCACTTTGTCGACAAAGCGGACGCCTTCCAGCAGGTCTCCGTCGGTGATGCCTGTCGCCGCGAAGAAACTGTTCTCGCTTGTGACCAGATCATCGATGTGAAGCACCCGTTCGAGGTCGTATCCAGCCGCAATCGCGAGTTCGCGTTCGGTGTCGGTCCTGGGCCAGAGTCGGCCCTGCTGCTCTCCACCCATTGCCTTTAGCGCCACAGCGGATATGACACCCTCAGGCGTGCCGCCGATGCCGAACAGAATATCTGCCCCCGAGTCCGGCCAGGCCGTTGATATGGCCCCAGCCACGTCGCCGTCCGGGATCAGTCTGATGCGGGCACCGGTAGCGCGGATCTCGGCAACCAGATCGTCGTGACGGGGACGATCCAGAACGACCGCGGTCACGTCTCTCACCCGTTTGGCTTTGCACTTGGCGACTGCTTCAAGGTTCTCTGTCGCGGACTTCGTGATGTCGATTGCGCCCTTTGAGCGCGGGCCGACTGCGATCTTCTCCATGTACACGCATGGCCCGGGATCGAACAGCGTTCCCGCCTCACTCACCGCGATGACAGCCAGAGCGTTTCCCCGTCCCAGAGCGGTAAGCGTTGTGCCATCGATGGGATCGACGGCGATGTCGGTGGCCGGTGGTTGGCCATCGCCGATCCGTTCGCCGTTGTACAACATCGGGGCTTCGTCTTTTTCACCTTCTCCGATGATGACGGTGCCGTCCATCTGCACGGTTGAGAGCACGACGCGCATGGCGTCGACTGCCGCGCCGTCGGCTGCTTCCTTGTCTCCGTGGCCGACCCAGCGCGCAGCTGCCATGGCTGCGGCTTCGGTAACGCGGACAAGTTCCATCGCGAGGTTGCGATCTGGGGCTTGAGGGGAGCGTTCGTTCATACCTACGACCCTACCCGGGAGCGCTACTGCTAGCGTTCAGGCTGAGCGGACGGGCAAGGGGACGAGTCATCAAGATGTCGAGGCGGACGGGTCGCCGACGTACGGTCTTCGTTGTCGTGGTTGCCGTGATCGTGGGAACACTCGGTCTGGGCACAGCGAGTGCACAGGTCGATGTGCGGACGGTCGCAGTTACCGATGTAGCGAGCTGTGAGCAGCTCGCGGGCCAGGTTGGTTCTGCGAGTGCATGGGCAGGCATACGCATCGCGTCTCCCAGAGACGGCGCATTCAGCAATAGCTATGCGACAGTGAACGTGAGCGGGTTCTCGGGCAATCAGTTTGACTGGTCCGCGGACCTCGGGATGAACGCCGTATTGATCACCTACCAGGACTCCGAGGAGTCTCCCAGCAAGCAGCAGGCCTACCTCTATTCACCGGGCGCGGCGAACGGCTCTGCAGTTGGTAGTGCTGAGGTACCAGCCGGTGGCGCGATCACCCAGATCACGCTCTGCCACGACCCGAGTACGCCCACGGCCGGCCTGAGTACGGACACCTCGGTAGCGTCCACTACCACCACGACCGCGCCGGAGCAGTCGAGCACAACGACCACCTCGCCTTCTTCAACCACCGCGGCTGACTCGACGACCGCTGTGGAGTCAACAACGACTGCTGAACCGACCACGACTACGCATCTTGACGAGGCCGCTGACGAGCTCGCGGTGACGGGCGCCGACAGCGGTGTGCTGGTCATGATCGGACTTGTCCTTGTGATGCTGGGGGCTGGGTTCACCTCGCTGATCGAGTTGGGCCGGCAGAGCAGTTACGTCCGCAGCGGGCCGCGGCGCCGCTAGAGCATTCGTCTCAACTCCGACTGGTATCGGCCGATGGTTACACGAACCTGGTGGCTGGACGTCGCCCCGGAAGGACCGAGACTCGATTATGGCGAACACGCGACCAAGCAACAGACGCGCAGCTGTCGTTGGCCTGGCAGGGCTTGCGCTCGGCATTGCGGTCTGGAGTGGTGTTGCCGCGGCGATGAACGATACCGGCTCTCCCGTGCAGGAGGATTCCGAGTGCCTCAGCTGCGACGAAACCACCACAACGCTCGCAGCGACCACGACGACGGTGGCGACAACCACGACCGTGGAAGAAACGACTACGACGGTTCAGGAAACGACAACTACGGTCGCGCCAACTACGACGACCGTTGTCGACAACACCACGACCACTCATCCCACCACGACAACAGATCCCACGACCACAACTGAGGCCGTTACGACAACGTCTGAAGGAGGTGGCGTGAATGCCGCATCCACCTCGACCCCTGACTCCCCTCAGACGATGGGTCAGCTCCCTCGCACGGGAGACGATCCCTGGGTTCTCGCGCTCGTGGGCGTGGCCCTGCTCGGTATGGGATCGGCCTTCACGGTGATGTCCCGCCGCGAAGTGTACGCCTGGTACCGCGACTAGCCAGGTTCGAGTGCGCGATCCTCAGGGTTGATGTCCTCGAGTTCTCTGCGCGCAGTCTCCGGGTAACGGAACCACACGATTCCCGCCGCGATTACCGGGCCTATTGCCATCAGAGACAGCGCCTTTCCGAGTCCTCCGACGACGTCTGAAAGTTCGCCGGCGATGAGCAGGCCAGCGGCGGAGCCCGTCGTCCCAACGACCGAGATAATGCTGTTAGCGCGAGCGCGCATCCGGGTCGGAAAGAGTTCAGGTCCGTAGCTCGAAAGACTGGGTCCAGCGAGCGCCAATGTGAAGCCGCCGATGAGCGTCATGATCCACAGGGTGATGCCGGTGGAGAGAAACGCAACAGCAATGCCCAGTGAGCCGAGGCTCAGCGACAGGCTTGCCAGCTTCCGGCGCCCTCTCGTGTCGGAGAGTTGTCCACCGATGAGCACGCCTAGGCCAGCGGGCGTGGCTGTGGCGAGCACAAAGATCGTGATCATCGAGGCCGACAACCCTTGTTCGTCTCGCAGGAACTCGTTGCGCAGTTGGGCCGCCGGAGCCACGAGCAGTGAAACGAGGAATGCAACGGCTCCAAGTTTGAGAAAGATGCCACCGTGACCGGGATACCATTTTGCACCGTGTCCGGCTGAGCTCTTGAAACGTTTGGACTCAGGCAGATGGCGCATGAGCGAGACGGCGACGCCCAAGCCCAGCAACGGCAACAGATAGATCGCTCGCCACGAGTTGAACGGTTCGTCAGCGAGAATGAGCGCGACGAGGGCGAGGGCGGCTCCGAATGCACTGGCCATGGCAAGCATGCTCATGCCGAATGCTCGGGAGCCAGCGGGAAGTTCTTCGGCTGCGATCACGGTAAGCAGAATGAACATAGCCGTGGCGAACGGTCGAGCGAGCGTCTGGCTGAAGGCAAGTGACCAGAGCGAGGTGGCAAGGGCTCCTGTGGTCGCGAGCAGGATGCCGGCCACGACACTCACGACGAGCATCTTGCGCCTGCCCACACGGTCAGCAAGCCATACAACAGCCAGGGAGATGACGACGCCGATACGTATAACTGCGAGAGCTCGACCCTGGGCCGCATCAGAGGAGTCGAACTCCCGGGCTGCGAACGTCATGGTCTGGCTTACGAGCGTGCCGAGGTAACCGGTAAGTACCGCGACCGTGGCCAGCAGACCCATGACTGTGGCCGCGCGTTGGTCCATCTGCCCTGAGGGCGCCCAGGCTGGCCGCTTGTACCGCTCGCTGCTGTACCGGAGTCTGAGCCGGATCAGACCATGAATGAGGTATCGCCAACCGTGCGGAACTGCCAGGCGAAAGTGAATCTCCTCGTGGACGCTGAACTTCTCGTCAGCTTTGGGTGAAACCTTGAGAGTGCGGGTCCAATGGGCGAACGGCCCGCGCTGCTGTGCGAATGCCCCGTTAGTTTGGGGCGATACCTGCTCGGTGAGCAGGTCGGTGCGCGGCGTCTGAAGATCCTGAAGGCCTGCTTCGTCAACGAGATATGTGCGGTGGGTCCTGGCCATAGGTTCTATTCGGTGGATGTGCGTCAGATGGGTCACGGGCGGCGTTCGCGTCCCCCATACTGGTGCAATGTCGTTGGACTTTTTGGTACACCCCAATGGGCCACTGCGTGGTGAGGTAAAGATCTCCGGAGCGAAGAACTCCGTCCTGAAACTGATGGCTGCGACGCTGCTTGCTCCTGGTCACTATCGCCTGACTAACGTGCCCGACATCGTAGATGTCCGGCTGATGGCTGAGTTACTGCGGTCCATGGGGTCGACTGTTGTTGAGGGTAAGGCAGCGCTCGCCATAGATACGCCAGAGGACACAATTCCAGAGGCACCCTACGAATTGGTCGCCAAGATGAGGGCCTCAATCGTCGTCATGGGGCCCTTGGTGGCTCGCATGGGCTCAGCCCGCATCTGCCTCCCAGGTGGAGATGACTTTGGGCAGCGACCCATCGATCTGCACATCCAGGGGCTGGAGAATCTGGGCGTCGAGTTTCGCCAGACCGAGGGTTACCTCGAAGTGAAGACCAGCGAGTTGATCGGCGGGACGGTCGAGCTCAGATTTCCCTCGGTGGGAGCCACGGAGAATATCCTGATGGCGGCGGTACTGGCACGCGGGACCACCGTCATCGAGAATGCCGCGCGCGAGCCCGAGATCTGCGATCTGGCCGACTTCCTTGTTGACATGGGGGCCAGGGTTCGAGGTGCCGGTACCTCATCGATAGAGGTCGAAGGCGTGGGGCAACTACACGGTGCTGATCATGAGGTGGTGGCCGACCGTATCGAGGCAGCGACCTACCTTGCTGCCCTGTGCGTGGCTCAGGGCGAACTCCATCTGAAGGGAGCGAACGCCCAGCACATGGACATGCTGCTGG
>CAYUOD010000076.1:0-8639 GCA_964446225.1 uncultured Acidimicrobiales bacterium
TGAGGTCTCGCACTTGACCGAAGTTGCTCCAGAGGAGAGCGTGGCCCTTGAGCCTCCGGAGGGGGCGCACGAGCCCAGCCATGCGTTCCTGCTCGGCCTCGGTGGCCTCACGTCGTGGACCCGCGGTACCGCTGAGCCGGTACCCGGGATGGTCGATGAAGGCGCCCCCGAAAAGCGAACGTAGCCAGAACCAACGCGAGCTGTCCACGGCGAGCACGGTAAGCCGGGGAGCGCGTTCGAGATTGCGTGAGAGTCCACTGGCGAATACATCAAAGTAGATGCCTTGACCTCTGTCAGTCAGGAGTACTGAGCCGATAGGGCTGACGTGGGGCGAGCCGTCCTCGTTGATACTCGCGACCGCGCAATGCAGCGTTGATCGGGCGCTTCGATGCATCACTCCTTTCACATCAGCCCAGGTGGATTCATCAATTGTGCTCATGGGTCTTGCCTTTCAAGTGGGGCGAGGAGTGCAGAGGCAGCCTCGACTACGAGATCCTCGAGTTCAAACTCGGGTCGTTCGCCCGCGGCCAGGGCTGGCCTGACTGCTCCATAGGGGATGCTCATCAGCGCGAACCGCACTCTGCGGCGGCTGTTGGCATCGTGTGCTCCGAGGCGATCAAACAACTGGTCGAGTTCCTGGTTGAGTCGCTGCTTGTGGGCTTGGTTGCGGCCTTTGACCTGCTCGGGCCAACCAGCACTCAGCAGGTCTCGACTGCGGTGAACCAGCAGGAGGCGCGCGTGGTCAAGATCCTCGCGGCTCCAACGAACGACGTGTCGAGCGGCGTTGAGCACCGCGCTGACCGGATCGGGGTCCTGTAGCGCGTCAAACAACCCTTCTTGGAATCGCTCGACGGCCCTGAGCCACAACTCGGCCACAAGGACGTCGCGGCTTGAGAAGCGGTGGTAGATGGAGCCGCTGGGCGCACCGAGCTTCTCGGCTACGCCGGACACGGTGAGCCCTGTAGCACCGGCGTCGTGTACCAGCCTGAGTGACGTATCAAGAATCTGTTCGCGTGAGAATTTCGCGGGCCTGGCCATGGTTATAGAGACTACTCTCTATAACTCCACACAACAAAGTCGGAGTTTGTGGATCATTGAGTATGGAGCCGTAGTGTGGTGCGGGTGACGACTCATTGCCGCCTTTTCAGCCCTATCCGCTCGTGTTGACCCTTTTCGGTGTTGCAGCCGCGACCGTGATGGTTGTGTCTTATGCACTTGAGTCGCGTGGCCCCAGGTGGATTGCTGTATTCGCCGGAGGCTGTGCCGCAACTGCCATCTACGGAATCGCGACAGGTGCGTGGATCTTCGTCGTCCTCGAGTCCGTGTGGGCGGCGATTGCCTTGCGGCGGTTCCAGGTCGCCAGAAAATCCGTGGCGCCAAGTATCCATCAGGATGCCACTTAGAGCCGTCTGCACATAATCTTCACATCCTGCGCGGGACTTCTGCACAGCAGATACGTATTCTCGTGAAGTAATGGGACAACGCATTCTGGTGATCGAAGACGAACTGGACATCGCCGTGCTTGTTGCGACGCGTCTACGCAGTGAGGGCTATGAGGTCGAAGCCTGTGGCGATGGCGTGACGGGTGTGCGGCGCTGCATCGAATGGGAGCCCGATCTTGTGGTGTTGGACCTCATGCTTCCGCTTCTGGACGGACTCGAAGTCTGCCGTCGAATACAGCAGCATGATCGAGTGCCCGTGGTGATGTTGACGGCCAAGGACGATGAGAGCGACATGCTCATCGGATTCGGTGTCGGTGCCGACGACTACATAACGAAACCCTTCAGTCCACGCGAGTTGGCAGCGAGGGTGCAGGCAGTGCTGCGCCGCGTCGCCGATCGTCCGGCTCAGCCGCAGGGCGACTCAACGACTGCTCTTGTCATTGATGAACGCACTCGCACAGTTCGAAGACACGGTGAGAACGTACATCTCACAGTTACAGAGTTTGATCTCGTGAAAGCCCTGGTCGACGCCGACGGAGCGGTACTGTCACGCGAACAACTGCTCTTCAAGGTCTGGGGATATCGGGATGCCTCTGGTGCTCGTACGGTAGACAGCCACATTCGAGCACTGCGCCGCAAGCTAGGCGATGGCCTGATCCGGACCGTGCACGGCATTGGCTACGCAATCGCGAGCGATGTGCTCGTAAGCCATGACTGAGCGGCAGCCAGATCAGGAACTCATCGATGCCACAAACTCGCGCATCGACCGAGCTACCGGAGTGTTGGATCGGCTACTGCCTTTCAGTTCGTGGCACCCGCTGGACCGTGTTCCCTCCATCAAGCTGAAGCTCAGTATCCTCATCGTCACAGCAATCGGGATCACTGTTGGACTACAGGTCATTGGTTGGTCGTTTGGCATCAGCACCCGCATCACGCTGGTGCCGTCAGTTCTGATTGCGCTTGGTTTGGTGCATATTCTGGCCAGGGGTATCACGGCTCCGCTTCGTGATATGGCAAGGGCCGCGGATGCCTTCGCCGCCGGAGATCTTGATCAGCGAGTCGCGGCAACAGCCAATGACGAGGTTGGACAGTTGGCCCGGTCGTTCAACGCCATGGCAGCAGATATTGCCGACCTCGAACGCCAGCGACGCGACCTGATCGCCAACGTCAGCCATGAACTACGTACGCCAATCTCCGTCATTCAGGGGAACCTCGAAAACTTGGTTGACGGAGTCGTGCAAGCTGATGAGCAAACGCTGTTGACGATGTTGCGTCAGACGAGGCGCCTCTCTCTGATGGTTGCCCAACTCATGGATCTTTCCCGCATCGAGGCAGGAGCCGCGCCGCTGCGCGTGTGCTCGATGGATCTTGTGGATATCGCCGAACAGGCTGCGGCCGAGGCCCGCATGAGTACTCCCGAGCCGAAGATCGAACTGGTCACGCCAAGTCAGGCGCTCATTCAGGGTGATCCTGATCGGTTGCACCAGGTGTTTCTGAATCTGCTCAACAATGCGGTTCGGTACAGCGATCCGGATGAGCCAATCAAGCTCACGATTGAGGTAGGTACCAACCAAGTCACCACGACGGTGCAGGACTGTGGTGAGGGGATTCCGGACTTCGAACTCGAGCACATTTTCGAGAGATTTCATCGAGCCGATTCCGATAGATCAACGGCCTATGGTGGCACGGGACTCGGCCTTGCGATTTGTCGTGGCATTGTCGAGTTGCACAACGGCACGATTACGGCGGCCAACCGCGACCCCTGCGGAGCGGTGATCACCGTGCAGTTGCCACTGTCGCAACTGGCTGGTCTAGCGGACGAGTAAACCTCGCCTGCTCAGGGGTTTAGTGGAAACTCACGGCCTAGATGGCATGCTGAGAAGAACGGGGGAGAGCGCGTATGTTTCGTACCACTTTGCACGTTGCCCACATGGATCGGAAGTATTGGCGTCTTACGAAGCCTCTGGTTTATGAAGGTGACTGGGAGTACATCATCATCAAACCGGGCTTCATTACTGACTTTGCGTCGATACCGAAGCCGGTGCGATGGCTGCTGGATAATGCTGGACGGAACTCTGAGGCAGCGGTGCTCCACGATGCCCTCTGGCGTGAATCCATGCGCGGAGACGAGTCGCGCATAGACCCCTGGCATGTGGACGGGCTTTTTCGTAGGGCGCTTTACCAAACAGGCTCGATATCTTTGAGCCGGGGTTTGATGTGGTTTGCGGTGCGCGCCTATGCGACCGTTCAGGGTCGGTTCGGTCGGCTGGGTCCAAGTCCGTTCGTGAAGGTTCTACGCCTGTTCCTTGTCTTCATTCTTGGGCTTCTCACTGCTGCCATTCCAACGATCATTGCGACTATTGGTCTTGGCATCTACTGGGTAGCGAGCTGGCTTGCCGCCATTACCTGGTACCTCGTGTATGAGCGCCGTCAGCAGAACCAGCCCACCAATTGGCCTTGGCCGGTGGGTCGGGTAAGCACGCTGCCCCATACGCATGACGAGAGCGAACTCCTGGTTATTATCCAGAAGGCGCCGAGTCCTGATAGAACAGATGATGGGTCTGAAGTTATTGACCTCACAACAGCGGATCGCCTTCGTACGGCGCTTGCTGGCGATGATGAGTTGGGTGTAGCTGAACTTGAGCAGGTACTGGGTGTTTGAGACTTACCCGAGGCCCAGAACCTGGCGCTGAGGTAGGAGAGTGGTGGGAACATCGATGGAACAGCGTGGGCCGTTGTCGCTTGAGGTCGTCACGCGCGAGTTTCTTGATCGGTACGCGCAACTCGATCCTTGCACGGTGGCGCGGACGAGTCAGGCTTTTGCCAGCGCTGACCACACCGACTACTCCCCCGCTGGTACGGAGCAGATTTGCCTTCTGTTAGACCGAACGCTGAGGGATCTTGATCGGATTGCACCCAGTTCACGTGACGAACGTATTGCCAAGCGTTGGCTACATGGATATGTCACGGCGACTCGCAGTTTCCTTGGCAGCGACGAGGCCTACTATCCAGTCCGACTTCAGGACGGATCACTGAGGCGACTCCTCGAGACACTGGAGTCCTTTTCGCCTGCCGGAGACGGTCAGCGAGACCTGGCGCTTGAGTTCCTCGCTGGCCTTCCTGCGGGAGTCGCAGGCATCGGCGAATCACTTCGTGATGGTCTGCGTCTTGGCAAGGTTTGTACCGTGGGTGAGGCGGAGGAGTTCGCAAGCTACTGCGCTCAGCATGCGCTCACTTCGCCGCTGTTCGATCGTGTATTGAGCCAACATGAAGACCCAGGGTCTGCCCATGGCGCAGTTGCCGGTCTTGTGGACGCAGCACAGCAGGCCTTGAACGACCTCGCCAGCTTCATGTACACAGAGTACCTACCGAATGCTTCTGAGCAGATAGGCGTTGGCAGACAAAGGTACGGCACACTTGCAGACGCCATATGTATGTCTCCTGTAGATCCGCTCGAACTGTATGAGCAGAGCTGGCAGCGCTACAAGCAGACCCAGTCCGAGATATCGGTACTGCTAGCGACGCGTTTCAAAGGAGCGACATTGCAGGACGCGGTGTGGGGCCTCGATATGGATGCGGAGAATATGGTGCTCTCCGACGCGGCATTGCTGGAGTGGTTCAGGGAGGTGCTGATGCGCTCGGCTGACTACCTGCGGGATACCCACCTGCCTATTCCTCAGCGCTTTACCGATGTTGAGATCGTGGCTGCCGCACCAGATTCCTTGAAGTTCATTTCGACGACTGCTCCATCGGGCGACCTCTCCAACTGGGGCGCAATCAACGTTCGCCCACTCGGGGAACTCAATATCCCCACCTGGAGGTACGTTGCGCTGTGCCTATACGCAGGCATACCTGGCGTCCACTATCAGAACTGCTACCGCCGTGCTATTGCCAAACACCTGGGGCCCGCGCAGACAGAGCTCAGGAGTGCGTTCTCAGAATCCGGGTGGGCGTCCTACTCCATGCACATAGTGGACTTCTCAGACCTGATTCCCGAGTCGCCCGGCGCACGCCTTGGGCAACTGAAACATCGTCTCCTGCGGGATCTACACGTGCTTATTGACGTGGGCTTGAACTTGCAACTGAAGATTCCAGATGATGCTCCAGTGTGCGGTGGCGAGCGCTGGTCGGTTGAATCGGGCGCTCTGTTTGTGGGCCATTGCGCACATGTCTCGCGCGCTATCGCAACCGGAGAGATCCGTCGCGCCGTGCATAGCCCTGGCCATCTCATTGTTCCAGCCGTCGGTGGAATGGCTATATACAACACTCGAGACCGGCTGAAGGAACAGCTTGGATCGTCCTTCAGTAGCTACCGGTTTCATCAGGAGGTACTTAATCTCGGGCCACTCGGGTTGGCCGGTCTCGAAGACGAATTAGCCAGGCTTCCGATGGCCACGAGCGAGCAGAATGGCTAACGGCGTCAGGGATTTTCTTTGACCTCTTCGAGCCAGGACTTGAAGAGGTCGTGAATTGACAGGGCGCCAACGAGCGGGTCAGTCGGCTGTGTCAGTTGACTTGGTGCGAGCACGAAGGGGTGACACTGTTTGCCGCCGAGACCACCGTGGAAGCCAATGAGTTCCTCGAACGCAGCCCCCTCGTCTTTCACCGGATCGTAGAAGCTGTTCACGAGGAGGTCGGGGCAGTTGTTGAAACTGCTGGTGCGCCGGAGGTGGTCTGCGGTGTGGAGCCCAAAGGGCAACAACGGGTTGTCGCCTTCGATGGTGTCATTAGCGAGGCGGTAGGCACCGGTTGGCCCGAATACGAGGTCGCCGAGCTGCTCATCTCGCACAAGCACGAGGCCGATTCCTTCGTGTAAACGGAGGCCTTCGATGAGTCCGGGGTGGCTGTTCTCAATCTGTTGGCGGCTCGCTCTTCCGTCGATGTCGGGGAACGAAAGCAGGCCGAGATTGCCTGAGGCCAGCACGATGATGTCGTCCTTGTCAGAACGGAGTTCTTCGTCACTGCTAGGACCGAGCAGGACTTCGCCGTTGACGGTGTGCTTCTTGGTCGTACGCCTCACTGTGCGCCCTATGGTCGAGTTGTCAGCTGCGGCATCACTGAGCAGGCCGTTCACATTGTTCCAGCCTTCCGCCGCGAGGACGGGCGCAGCGACGTGAGCTTCGCGTGAAAGGCGTTGCACAACAGCATCCAGGGACTCGCCGTAGCGCTGCAGAAAGGTTGAACCCTGTGTTTGTCCGTGGTCTGAGAGGACCACGACGTGGTAGGGACGCGGAGCCTCGTCGAGAGTGGTGAGAAGGCGTCTGAGTTGGTCGTCGGTGCGTTTCAGGGTGTCGAGGGCCTCCGGTGCGCGGATCCCGGAGTGGTGGGCTACTTCGTCGTAGCCCACGAGATCCACGTAGGCCGACGGAACTCCTCTGGCAATGTCGCTGAGCAAGATCGCAAAAGTCAGTTCCGCGAGCACCACCGTCGTGGCGGCGCGAAGCAGCGGGTAGACACCGCCCCGGTGCATGCTTGGCTCGGTCTTGGCGCGCTTTGCACGTCGTGCTGCACGCAACTCTCTGCCGATGTCCACGACCGTGAGCAGAATAATCCTGAGTAGAGCAAAAGGCGTGGCGATGGCATAGATGAAACGATCGTTCTTGTCCTGTCCGTTGAGCACGGTGCTGAAGGTGAACATCGAATCAGGAGCGTCGCCGGAGAATACGTTCGCGCGCGAGGCTCCGCCATCAACGAGGAGGCCGTCGCCGTGTGACTGTTTGGCCTCGATCGCCGCCGCGTCCCTGGGACGATTGGAAACAAGAACTTCGCCCGATTCCTTCTCATACCAGCGAAACGCCGGCATGTTGTCGTTGTTGCCAAGCAGGATGCCCGCCTGCATTGCGCCGGTCTGAGAAGAGAGGTCGCATTCCCACGGAATGAGCTTGTGTGTGCCATGTTGGGTGAGCAGCGCCAGGGTGGGCGCCATGCCTTGGTCCATCGCTTCTTCGAGCACGTCGTGTCCGAGCCCGTCGATCTGAATGAACAGCATTCCTGGTTCTGTGGTTGAAATCAGCGTCTCACGGCGGGCCACCAGACGCCTGACCACGACCTGACGCCAAAGGTGGTCATCGTCGATGCTCATGATCCCGCCGATGAAGAGGTTGGTCGCTGTCATCGCGAGCGCGACGAGGAAGGCGTCGAACAAGCTGTCGACTTCGAAACCGCTCACAAGTTCGGCGGTGGCAATGACGAACAGGGCGTTCAGCACGAATGTAAAGAGCCCGACCGTAAGCAGAACCAGCTTTATGGTGAAGCGAATGACGAGAGGCCACACCAGCGCGTTCAGCCCGCTGAGCACAACGACGGCCAACAGGGCCGTGCCGAGGCGGTCTATTCGAACACCATCGAGCCACCAGTCCATGGCCAGCAGCGTGGCGATCTGGGCGGCTCCCAGTATGAGAATGCGAACTGCTCGCCATGGAGTTGGCGTTCGTTGTATCGGAAGATCTGGCATGTGTGCTCCATGCATCTCTGCGAGAGGCCATTGTAGGGGGACTATGTGTACTTGTTCTGGGCAAGAATTCCTATGGTGAGACAACCCGGCTGGATCGTTGATCTCTTTGGCATCGTCGGGTTGCTTGTGGCCGTCAACCTTGGGACCGCTCTGGTCTTCGATGGTTGGCCGTCTGCGGTGCTACAGCTCGTGGCTGCGACGTTGGCGGCTTTGGGTGCTCGCTGGCGCGGTTACTCCTGGGCCTCTTTGGGGCTTTCAAGAGATCGACTTGCGGCTGGACTCCGACTCGGCGGAGTGAGTGTGGTCGTCGTCACGGTGGGAGTTGTAGTGATCGCGGTGCTGCCCATGTCGCGCGGTTTCCTGGATGATGACCGATTTCTCGATCTCAGTACGACTGAGGCCGTCTATGAAGTTGGGTTTCGTATCCCGGTGATTACCGCTCTGACCGAGGAGTTGCTGTTCAGGTCGGTCCTGTTGACTGTGCTGTTGGCGGGACTCTCACGACGCAGAGCAGCGGTGGCTGGTTCAGTCTTGTTCGGTTTGTGGCATGTACTGGGTACTCTCGGAGATCTGGGTGGCAACGAGGTATCTGGCTCATTTGCGGGCTGGGAAGTTGCCGCCAGTGTTACCGGGGTAGTTGTCTTTACGGCTGGATCCGGCGCGATCTTCAATTGGCTGAGGTTGCGTTCGGGCAGTCTGATGGCGCCCTGGATGGCTCACGCCTTTACGAACGGGAGCATGTT
>CAYUOD010000077.1:0-8570 GCA_964446225.1 uncultured Acidimicrobiales bacterium
ACACTATGAAGCACTCGAAGAAACTTATTCCGATACTCATGGTGCTCGCCCTGCTAACAGCAGCCTGTGCCGCAGACGGTGACGATGCATCAGTATCGTCCACCACCTCGACCCCGACTACCGAGGCGTCCGAGACCACCGAACCCATTCCCACTGAGGAGCCTGTCGCCCCTGGAGCCACAGACAACGTTGATGTCCGTTCGGTATCCATCACCCCTGAGCTGACGCCGATTGCTGATCTCGAACTGGCTGACCCTGAGGAGGTGCATGTCACCTATGCGCCCGAGGTCCCGCCGACCATAGAGCGGTCCGATCAGCGGATCTTCGAAGTCAGCCTCGAAATCATTGAGGGGATCTGCCCACTTGATCCCGCCAATGATGTTGACACTGAGATGTGGGGTTACCGCATCGCAGGCGACAGTGAAGTGAGCTGTGGCACCCCCGCACCGGTCTTTCGTGGTCGCGTTGGTGACGTCGCCCGGATCACTGTCACGAACCTCGCGACGAACGCGAACCCGCACAATATTGATTTCCATGCCGTAACCGGCCAGGGCGGCGGAGCCGCGGCCCTCACCGTCGTACCAGGAGAGACCGCCACCATCGAGGCGCGGCTGTTGTATCCCGGAGCGTTCATGTATCACTGCGCTTTCGGTGACGTGCCTAAGCACATCGCATACGGCATGTACGGTATGTTCATCGTGGACCCGGAGGAACCACTGCCGCCTGTGGACCATGAGTGGTCGGTCATGCAATCCGAGTTCTATGTGACCGAGGCCGACGAGAACGGACTCGCGGTCTATGACCCAGACACCGTGCTCGAAGAGAATCCTCGCTATGTGACCTTTAACGGTCGCACCGACGCCCTCACCGGTGACAACACGCTCAAGATGAAGGTCGGCGAACGCTCACGCATCTACATGGTGAACCATGGCCTGGCGTTGAACTCCAACTGGCATCCCATTGGCTCTCAGTGGGACGTCGTCTATCCAGAGGCTGCGACACATCCAATCAATGATGTGATCCGCGGTTCACAGTCCACGCTTGTTGTGACAGGTGGCGCAACAGTCACTGAGTTGGTCGGATACGTGCCGAGCACGATCATCCTTGTGGATCATGCACTTGGCCGCACCTTCTACAAAGGTGCAATTGGCCTCGTAGAGATCGAGGGTGATGAAGTCCCTGAACTCTTCAGCTCCACGGACGCGACTGCGGGCGATACAGAAGAGGCTCCAGCAGAGGAGACCACTACGACCGAGACCGAAACAACTGAGGCACCCGAAGAGGCATCCGAGGTTTCGATACCTGAGGGAGCATGGGATCCAAATGCAGACTTTGACGCCTTCAGTCCGATTGACATCACCGTCGAGGTTGGCACCACAGTTACCTGGACCAACAACGACATCCTGACGCACACGGTGACCTCAGGAATCTCAGATGGCGCCATAGGCACAGCCGATGGCATCTTCGACTCCGGTGATTTGGCCAGTGGCGAAAGCTTCTCCTACACCTTCGAGGAAGAGGGCGACTTCGACTACTACTGCTCTCCTCACCCCTGGATGATCGGCAAGGTCACAGTGACCGGCTAAAGAACCCGCAACCGGCCGGTGAGCTACTCAGCTCACCGGCTCGTTCATGCTGGTACAACTGTCCTGGGTAGCCACTTTGAGGTAACGCAGATACCGGTGAGTGGGCACCTTGGCAGTTTCGTGTCGCAGGTATGTAGATTTCGTCGAAACTCTTGACGTGCTGCTTACTCTGGGAGTCGGCCGGTGGTTTCACCACGCCATTGGCTCCACAACCAAAACCGGCGCCCCGGCCTTTAAGGCCGGGGCGTTCCGCTTTTTGGCTGAGCGATCCCACCCCCGCTGCCCGGTGGCGTAGCGTATCTATGGATCTTGTGCGTTACCTGACCGAGAGAGTCATCAACAATCCATGCCCTGGAACCGGGACAAATACAGATCGGGACACGACTATGTCCCCGATCGGATCAGATTCGAAACTGTACGCGACATCCTTGCTGTCGCGCTCGCTCTCGGATTGATCATCGTTGCCTTGCAGTGGGCTCTCCCCAAGTACCTCATAGAGGAGGGCGGCGCCTATACCGTGAGCGAAAAAGAGGCGGAGACAGAGGAATTCGTCGAGGTTGTGGTTGACCCGGACGGATCTGGTCGCTTCCAGCCGACATCGCTCAATGACGGTTACGTCTTTGCCGGCTCACTCTCGGTACAACAGGAATCTGAGTCTCAGGACTCCGACTTCACGATCCTGCTCGGTAACCGCAACGCCGCAGGCGACGGGTTCGCGTCGCTTGTCCAGATCGACCTCGCCACGAAGTTCACGCCACCGCCTGTCGCATTTGATCCTGGCCAGGAACTCCCTTTCGAGCAGGTCCAGTTCGGTGAACGTTCGGGGCGCTATCTCAGCACCGAAGAGCAGCCTTACGACTTTTTGACCTGGGTGGAGAACAACCGGGATATCTACATTCAGTCCCGTGGAGTGTCTCAGGCTGACCTATTCGCCATCGCGGAGGGCCTGCTCATTTTCGAGCCCGTCGAGGTTGAGGAAGAGGAAGCCCCAGATGACGGCGCGGAACATCCAGAAGCTGCTGAGGATGTCTTCGTGCTGGGTGTCACAGCCCGAGCGTCGGTGACCGCAGGGCTTGAACCGGTTCTGAGCGAGTCGATCTCCAAGGGCGAGAGCACGGTCACGATTGATACCTACGCGGTGCCCGGCAGCGCAGCAGCACCGGTGACAGTGTCATCGTCGACACTGCGAGACGACTTCCGGCCCGAGTTTGATGCGATGGACCCCCTTGTGAGCCTGATCAGCTTGCGAGCTACGGAGTCCTCTTATTTCCAGTCGGGACTGCTGCGCTGGCGGGAGCGCGACGGTCTTGTCATCGAACTGAGCGCCGAAGGGTTCAGCCGTTCTGAACTCGTCGTGATGGCTAACACCTTGACCGAACTCACAGAGGGCCAGGTCAACCAGCGAGTTCGACCCACGGTGGATCCTGAGGAAACCATCATCGCGACGCCAGCGCCAGCGCCGGGTTTTGATGACTCCACGCTGGGTACTCTCTATGCGCTGGCTCAACCGGTTGGGACCGAGCGTCCACCCGTGAATGGGCAGGTTCCGGGTGCGATCATTGCGCTTGGCACGATTGAGGGCTCGGACCTGAGTGGCTTCTACTGGCGGCGCACTGACGAGGACTACGCCTACTGCGTGGGTATTGCCGGGTTCGATATGGATGCAGTCTTCTGCGTGAGAGACGCCGAGCTTGATCTCACGCTCGCACGTATGGGGAGCTTCGACATTCTCACCGGCATGTCGGCCGGTCAGCGTCTGCACGTGTGGCGCGTCCCGCCCGGCACTTCAGTTGCCAGCTTCACTGTTGACGGGGTCGCTCGCCGCCAGTACCCACAACAGGGCATCGTTGCCTTCCTGGCTCCAGTTGGTGAGTACGTCGAAGTACGAGCCACCGATGTTGACGGCGGACGGCTCTAGGGCACCACGGCGCCGAGGCCAGAGAGTTCGGCCCGGATACTGTCAGCCATTGCTGCGAGCAGGTGTGCCTTGGACCGATCTGCGGTGAGGTTGATACTGAGTGTGTCGCAATAGCTGTAGATCGCCACTGCGATCCGCTGGCGCTCACCAAGGGGCGCGTAGGGGTACAGGCGAATAACCTCTCGACCCATGCAACTCAGTGGGGTGTCAGGCCCGAGAACATAGATCGCCACGGTGTCCGTGTTCCCATTGCGCTGAGCTGCGCGCGTCACGCCCCGCAGTCCAACGGCGAGCAGCCTCGCTGCAGCGAAGCCAGTGAGCCCCATGATGTCTCGGGCACTTACGGGTTTAGCGAGCTCCCGATGGATACTCATCTGGCGATGTATATCTGCAATCCGATCTCGGGAGCTGCTCATTCCAATGGGGAGATCGAACCGCGCCGCGTTGACACGGAGGCCGCCGTCCTGGAGGTCAGTTCCAGCAAGCAGGGGCACGAGGGTAGCCAGCGTCGATGAGGCGGGAAGTTGGCTCTCTACTTGCTGGGCTGACCTCAGTCCGGCAGACAAAAGTGATAGGAGAATCTCAAGCGTCGAGACCTGGTTGTCTGTGGCAAGCGAGCGCAGTGTCGGGAGCTCAAGGTCGACCCATTCACAGCTGCGATGAGGGCCGACGGGCCCGGATCTGAGGCCGCTGCGTTCTGCGGGGTCGCCTGACCCGACAGCCAACCTGACTCCTCGCTGGATGACGTCTCTAGGCATCCGAAAGAGGCGTTTGGCCGAGTCGAGCTGCTCGAGTGGGCTGACGGCAAAGTCCGCGGCCGCCTCGATGAGCAGTTGGCGTGGTTCGGGGTCCTTCTCGGGCAGCCAGTCTCGCTGTGACGCAACCACTGAGTCGTTGAGCAGGAGTTCAGTGAGGTCCTGACCCTCAAGTCCGTTGACGAGACTCAGGTGTGCCTTCAGGATGATGGCCCAGCGATTCTGTTTGAAGCCCTCGACCATCCACAGTTCCCAGAGCGGTTTCGACCGATCAAGCTGTTGGGTCATGATGCGACCGAGTAGGGACCTCAGCTGTTTGTGCCCGCCGGGCGCCGGTAACGCGGTATGGCGGAGATGGTAATCAAGCTGAAAATGTTCGTCGTCGCTCCACACCTCTCGCTGCAGGTTGAGCGGTACGGCCAGTACCCGCTGGCGGTAGCGCGGTGCTTGGTGCAACAGTCCGGCGACTCTGTCGGCGAGCTCGTCGTAACTGGGTGCAGGCCCTTGCAGAATTGCAACTGTTGCAAGCTGCATGTGGGTCTGGCGTGTTTCTCCCCGCCACAGTGCGGAGTCGGTGGGACTCAGTCTTTCCATTGTCAGTGCAGCCTTACACGCCTTGGGGCGAATGTCGCATCCGGTGTCAGCTCTGACGCTGGGAGCGGTAGCGTGATGGGGTGAGTGATAGCAGAATAAGCCTGAATGAGTTGCGCGCCGAACCGGATGATCTGGGGGAGCGCCTTGCGGCGCTGAACAAGCTGCTCGATCTTATGCGGCCCGCGGTTCAGGCCGATGGTGGCGATCTGGTGCTGATATCTGCCGATGTGTCGACCGGGGTTATTCACGTTGAGTTGCGCGGCGCATGCAGTTCGTGCGCCATCTCCGGCTCGACCCTCGAAGAGGGAGTATCCCGGCTTCTCAAGGAGCGCCTTGGCTGGGTGTCTGAAGTGCATGGGGCCGTGCAGGAAATCGACGACTGGGATGCCTCAGCTGCCCTTGGTCGCGGTGGCTGGATAGCGAACGAAACTTAGTCAGTAATCGCTTCGCCGGTCCGCAGTTCGAAGTAGTGGGCCATCTCTGTGCGGAACCTGAGTGTGATCGGATCGCCCGCGGCGGCCCGGAAGGTCGGCGGCAAGCGGGCAACGCTGTGTCGACTCTGGCTCGTGGTTTCGGCGGCGACGTCTGCGTCCACGGTGATCTGTTCGCTACCCAACTCAAAGTGCACGAGGACCTCAGAGCCGAGCGACTCGACGAGCATCACCGTCGTTTGCAGTGTGTTAGCGGCATTCTCATCGGCCAACTCGAAGTGTTCCGGGCGAATACCGATAGCAACTTCCTTACCGAGATAGCTCCGTAGCGAAGGTCGTGACCGTTCTACGGATGGGTCCAGAGCAATAACAGTTTCGCCGATCTCGACGCCGAGTCCGCCGTCGACGTCGACGATAGTGACTTGCATGAGGCTCATCGATGGTGAGCCGATAAAGCCGGCGACGAACAGATTCGCCGGATGGTCGTAAAGATTCTGAGGAGAGTCCACCTGCATGAGGTCACCCTCTTTGAGAACCGCTACGCGGTCCCCCATGGTCATTGCCTCGATCTGATCGTGGGTCACATAGATCGTGGTCACGCCGAGGTCCTGGGTGATGGCCGAGATCTCGGCACGCATCTGGACCCGGAGCTTGGCGTCCAGGTTTGAGAGGGGTTCATCCATGAGGAAAGCCTGGGGTTGGCGCACGATTGCACGCCCCATGGCAACACGCTGACGCTGTCCACCTGAGAGTTGTCCGGGCTTACGATCCAGAAGTGGCTCAAGCTCAAGGATCTTCGCAGCACTCTGTACGCGCTCGATGATTTCAGTCTTTTTCACCTTGCCGAGTTTGAGAGCAAAACCAATGTTCTCGCCAACGGTCATGTGTGGATACAGCGCGTAGTTCTGGAAGACCATGGCGATGTCACGGTTCTTGGGCGCTACCTCGTTGACGCGCCTGCCACCGATCTGCACCTCGCCGTCTGTGATCTCTTCCAGGCCGGCGATCATGCGCAACAGCGTCGACTTGCCGCAGCCAGAAGGCCCCACGAGCACGAGAAACTCACCATCTTCGACGGTCAGGTCAAGGCCTTCGATTGCAACGAATCCGTTGGGGTACTGCTTCTTTACGTTGGTGAGATGAACGTCAGCCACGTTTCTCCTCTGGTCGGGCGAGCGAAGGCAGCATATCCTGAAAGCGCTTACATCTCTAGAAATCTTGTGAAGATCCCTCAAGAAGGCCTGCAGTTGGCCGACTGGACCTGCAGAGAGCCTAAGAACGGACGGACTTCGCTCAACCTGCACCAATAGCTGCCCAAGAATGAGGTGTGAGATGGAGATCTCACGTATTCAACACGCTGAACCCGAGAGCATCAGAGTTACCGCTGTGTCAAGAGACCACGGGTCCGGCGACAAGGGCAGTCGTCGAAAGTCCAAGAAGCGCCCGGCACCTGGCCGTACTCGCAGTGCAGCAAGTGGGTATGAGGACTACATCGCTGAAGAGCTTGATGACGGCCCCGAGTCAGGCGCTGTGTCCATCCTGCTCTAGGGACCGCAGTCCACTGGCTATCATCGACCCGTCGTCGATGCGAAGGGCGAGCGTGCGCAGTTCTGATCTCACTGAGTCCGAATCACAGGATCCAACCGCGTCCGTGATTGACCTCCGTGACGGCTCGGCGTCAGTGTCGCTTGTTGCGAGGCCAACTCCGCCAGCCGAGCTGACTCAGCATGAGGCAGTTGAGGTTGAGCGAGTTCTTCATACTGATGTAGTGCACCAGCAGGGCTTCGTCTGGGAGTCCGATTCGATTCTGCGCGACGCAGACTAGCTGCAGGAGGCGCCAGCGGTGCTGGGCCGAGCGACTGGCTGGGCCGGGGTCGCGCCGGAGAACGTTGACGTTCCCTCAGTCTTGAGATGGCCGAACTGCTGGGTCACGAAGAGCTTGCCGTCATCGGTGCAGTAGACGCCAATGCCCAGGGAGCTGTAGCCGGTGTTGAGCAGGGCATTGCGGTGAGGAGCTGAAGCCATGAACGAGGTGTGCGCGCTGCCAGCGTCGCCCAACGAGCCCGAGCCCCAGTAGATATTCTCACTGAGAGCGTTGTAGCGCCCTGCGAGCTGGGAACCAAGAGTTGTCATATTTGAGTGACGGAATCCGTTGGCGCCCATATTGGCGCTCCAAAGTGCGGCCGTCTCGCTGAGGCTGGGATCCCAGGTCAGCTGTTTGATGCCTCGTTTGGCGCGTTCGGCGTTGATGGAGTTGAAGATCTCCTCAGCGATTTTCTGCTCGCGCGTAATACTCGAAGTGCCCCTGGTAGGGAAGACGTAGAGCCGTGAGGTGCTGGAGAGCAGCACGTAGCCATCGTTGGGCATTGGGGCCGCCGAGACGATGTTGTTGATACCGAGTCCGCCGAGAGACCCCTTGAACTTCACGCTTCCGTAGGCGAAGGTGCCTCCGTCGGCGGCGACGAGCAGGTAGCCCTTGTTGTTTGAGGCTGCCCTTATGCCAACGACTGGCTTAACGAGCTTGGTTCCGCCGGTGGAGCCGTAGAACTTGGCTTTGCCAAATGCAAACACGCCTCCGTCAGCGGCCACGAGCCAGTAGCCGTCCCCCTTGCTGGTATTGGCCATACCGACAATGGGTGAGTTGAGCTTGATGTTCCCTGTTGAGCCTACAAATTTCGCATCACCGAAGGCGAAGATCCCACCGTCTGATGCCACGAGCCAGTAGCCCTTTCCAGTGCGTGAAGAAGCTCCGCCGACGACCGGGGCATTGAGCCGCAGCTTGGACAGATCGCCTCTGAACTTCGCTGACCCGTAGGCCGTGACTCGGCCTCGCGTGTCAGCGATCCAGTAGCCCTTCCCGTTGGGGTGGGGAATGAGCGTTGTGACTGCGCCTGAACCGCTTCTGTCGCCGTAGTGCTTGGCTCCGTTGACCGCTTGTACGGATCCGTCGCCTGACAGTATCCACTGTCCTCTGGGTGCAGCAGCAACGTCCACGACCGAGGTGGCAGCTCCGGCTGGAGACGACACGAGCACGAGAGCAACAAGACTCAGCAGAGCGAGAGTTACGGCGATGAGCTTCATTGGTCTGGCGAAATATCCTGCGTGTTGCACGTTGCGTCAAACTTCCGTGTCGGAGCGTTACGTTGCGGTTGTGTTACGACATCTTTACATACTTGACGACCGATGTCTGGCCTTGTTGCGGAGCTAGCGCGTAATTCGCTCACAAAGCGCGTCCGTGGACCTAGCATGAGACCGTGCCGGACCCGCTCGAACGCAAGATCTCGTT
>CAYUOD010000078.1:0-8526 GCA_964446225.1 uncultured Acidimicrobiales bacterium
GTATGCGGCGAGGGGAAACGCATGACAGGACAGGTTGACCAGTCCAAACTCTTCCCAGGGTCGATCCCTGGCTTCACGATGCCATTCTTCTATGCGTCTCTGCAGTCGTTCTGGCTCTACTACCTCGTTGAACCGGAATTGGTGGATTCGGTCCTGCCCGACACGGCGCCGGGTGAGGGCCTACGAACAGCACTCTTCAGCGACGGTGACCAGCAGTACGCGCTGGTATCGCTCGACCTTCAGCGATACACAGGCCACGGCGACAGCTTTCTTGAGCAGGTGGAGGAAGTCGAGTTCAACGTGTACACCTATCCCGAGTCAAGAGATGGTGCCGTACCGCTCATGGACTGGCAGGACTACCTGCGTGGTGGGGACCAGACGAAAACCATCGGGGGCTATCGAATCCACGTCCCCTGCTCGAGCGCGCAGGCCGTAACTGCTGGCCGCGGCTTCTTTGGGGAACCCAAGTTCGTTGCCTTCTTCGACTACAAGGTCCCAGCACCGAACAATCCAGAGGTGCAGACCTGGGAGTACGGCGTCTTTGACATCATCCCGCCACCAGAAGAAATTCAGAAGCAGTATCCCATGGTCAACCTCAACGCCAAAGGTGACCTCATCTTCAAGATTGAGGCCGACCTTTCAGGCATCGAGACCTTCGCTGCTAATCCGTCGCCAATCATCGAGTACGGCGTCAACCCGTACCAAAGCAACTGCATAGTTGCCAACTGGTGGAGCTTCTACGATGTGTTCACCACCTGCTTCCTTACCCCAGACCAGGCCTCTCAGGTCACGCTCACTCTGGGCACCAAGGAGGACAAGTGGGGTGTCCGAAACGATCTTCAGAAGCTCGTAGCGAATCGGCTGCCAGTCGCAGCACAGACCTACGAGTCCCCCATCGTCTCAACTGAGGACGGCCCGTGGTACCAAACCCCGAAGTGAGCTCAGGTAGAGGGCCATTCGTTGAGCTCTCTGCAACGCTCACCGGGTTCAATTCAGCCGAACTGGAAGCCACAGGAATGGTGGAGCCATACCTCGCCGCCCTGCTCGAGATCGTGGGGTTCGAGATCGTGGACGATCTGCTCTCAGCGCACAGCGAAACGGCCGAGAGTCTGCTTGCTGGCGACTGCCTCGGGCCAGTATGTCGAAACATCATCGTTCTCTGGTATCTCGGCCAGTGGGATCAGCTTCCAGCTGACTGGCGCTCAAGCTATGGCGCAAGCACTGGGGACCTGAACAAGATCCTGTCTGCGGAGTCCTACAAGGAGGGACTAGTCTGGCCAACGATGGGGAGTCATCCCCAGGCCGCCAAACAGCCCGGTTACGGATCATGGAGCCTGAAGCCCGGCACAGGATCCTACGGTTGGTCTGACCAGCCAGAGCTGAAGCAATGAGCGCCACCGACTACGACGTCGCAATCGTCGGCGCTGGTTTTGCAGGGGCGCTCATGGCGAAGCGTCTGGCCGAGCACGGCTGCCGGGTGCTCGTTCTTGAAGCTGGCAACCCGACGGGCCAAAGCTGGGATAACTACCAGAGCAATGTGCAGTACTTCCACGAGAACCTGGCCAAGACACCAAACTCGCCGTATCTGCCGAACGCATATGCCCCGTCACCATCAGTCCTCAGCCTCGCCCGCATAGCGCCGGACGAGCCAGATACCGCGGGCTACATGGTGCAGAACGGACCCTTGCCCTTTTCCAGCAACTACCAACGTGAGCGGTCTGGCACAAGCCTGCACTGGCTGGGTATGGCTTTTCGCATGGTTCCGGCCGACTTCGAGATGAAGTCGCGTTACGGCGTAGGTGTCGACTGGGCAATCCCTTACGACGAAATGAATGCCGACTACGAGGCTGCAGAGTTCGAGTTGGGAGTCGCCGCCGAGGTCGAGGACCAGACGTTCCACGGCATCAAGTTCCGCGACGATTACGTATTCCCGATGCATCGCATCCCACCGAGCTATCAGGACCAGTGGTTCAGCCAGCTCAACGGCTCCAAAGTCACGCTCGACGGCGCTGAGCTCGACATCGAGTTCAAGGCGCTTGCCCACGCGCGAAATGGCATGCCGAACAAGGCTTACAACAACGGCGAGGGATATGTCCCCGTTGGGGCTCCAGGAGCACGAGGAGTTGGACAACGCTGCGAAGGCAACGCATCATGCACGCCTATCTGCCCGATTCAGGCAAAGTGGAACGCTGGCAAGACCTGGGCCTCGGCGGCACAAGAGTTCATCGATATTCGCACTCAGGCGGTAGTAACTCAGGTCCTCCTGAGCGACAACAAGAAGTCGGTCGTTGGCCTGGAAGTTACGGCTTACGATCCGTCAACCATGCCAGCCGTCGGCGGGCCAGAGGTCGTCACGGCCAACATCTACGTGCTGGCCGCGCATTCGATCGAAACGGCCAAGCTTCTCCTCGCCTCAGACGTTGCAAACAGCAGCGATCAGGTGGGACGCAATCTCATGGATCATCCGTACCTGCTGACCTGGGGCATGGCGCCGGAGAACATCGGAGCCTTCAGGGGTCCTTCACTCACCTCCGGACTTCCGGGACTACGTGACGGCTCGTTCAGAACCGAACGAGCAGCCTGGCGAACCGATCTCTCAAACTGGGGTTGGACGTTCGCCGCGTTCTCTCCTGGTAGCGACGTCGAGAGCAAAGTCCGTCAGGCTGGTATGTACGGCACCCAGCTTCGCGACTCCTTGGCTGACGAGCTGCCACGGCAGACTCGCTTCGGTTTCCTCATCGAACAGCTTCCTGACCCAAACAACCGGGTCACCATCGACAAGCGCTACAAGGACGCTCTCGGGGCGCCGCGTCCGGTTATCAACTACGACGTGTCTGCCTACTCCCGCAGAGGCATGGTCGCGGCCCGTCAGTTCACACGCCAGATCTACGACAGCCTGAAGATCGACGAATACACGTCCTATGGACCGGGCGACTCGGGCTATATGACCTACGGGCACGAGACGCTCTCCTTCCATGGTGCTGGCCATCTGGTCGGCACCCATCGGCTTGGCGACAATCCAGCGACATCGGTCACCGATACGAACATGCGATCCTGGGACCACGAGAACCTGTATGTCGTCGGTTGTGGATCCATGCCGACGATCGGTACCTCGAATCCCAGTCTGACGATGGCAGCCCTTGCGTATCGGGCGACCAGAGCGATGCTGGATGATCTGGGGCTGGGGTAATGGCGCCACCACCCACACCAGTCAACACACGGGAGGACCTCTGTCGTCACCTGCAGTGGGCTGTCGAGCTCGAACTCACGACCATTCCCATGTATCTCGCAGCGATGTTCTCGCTGGACGAGGGAACGAACCGCGAGGCGCAGATACTGCTCCGCTCGGTGGTGATGGAGGAAATGCTTCACCTGACACTGGCGGCAAACGTATTGAATGCTGTCCGCGCCGACGGCCCCGGGCCGATGCTTACTGGCAGCTCGGCGCCAACCTATCCAGGCGTTCTGAAACACAGCAATGGCATCCAAATACGATTGGGCTCATTCAACAGAAGCACCCTGGACCTTTTCTGCGAGATTGAGCGGCCTGCTCCCCGGGATGCACCTCCCGAGCCAGATTGCTTCGACACGATCGGCCAGTTCTACAAAGCGATCGAAGACGGGCTGAACCTGCTCGGCGAGGACCTCTTCGCTCGGAGCGTCAATCTGGGCTGCCAGATCGAACGCGACCACGCTTACTACGGTGGCGGCGGCAAGGTCATCGTGGTCAGCGACCTCAGCTCTGCCCTGGCGGCGCTCAATGAGATCGTGGCGCAAGGTGAGGGCTTCGATGAGACCATCTGGGACGGAGACGGACTGCTCTTCGCCGAGCGCACAGAGCTTGGCCACTACTACCGGTTCGACGAGATCAGACGAGAACGTCAATACCAGTTTGATGACAGCCGCGGACACCCAACAGGTCCGCCGATTCTCGTCGACTACGACGCGGTGCATGAGCCAGCGCCAGACTTGCACGACCGAACTGAAGCAGAGCTCCCGCCAGGAGTACCGAGGCTGATGAGCATCTGCGACGAAACATACCGTCACCTGTTGGCCGAGATCCAAGCTGGGCTGAACGGTGACAGAGAACGACTCGTCAACTCAACCGCGATCATGTACCAGCTGAAATATCAGGCGACGGCGCTCACCAAGATTCCGGTTGGGGACGGCTACTACGCAGGCCCACTGTTCCGTGCCACCGATGACTAGCTCACAGTGCTAGGAGGCTTCCAGTGTGCTCTTGATCTGCGCGAGGGTCTTGGCGACTGCGCCTGGCATACCGGCTGAACGCTTACCAAGCGTCTCATAGAAGAACTTGTTGCGCCCCTCATATGGCCTGTAGCTGAACGACTCCGTCACCTGCGTGGATCCGTCGCGATCCTCGAACTCGTACCGCCAGATCGTGTAGTCCTCGGTCACGAACTCGAAGACTTCATCCTCTGTGAACTCGGTGATCTCGCTGACAGTGGTCCATTTCTTGAGTGTCACAGGGCCCATCTTGGCCACGTTGTCGCCCTCAAATTTTGCTCCAAGGGCAGGGCCTGATGCAGGGGGCACCCAACGGCCCGCCACACACTCAGGGCTCCATTCGCCCATTCGTGTCACGTCCGCAACGGCCGCAAAGACTACTGCTGGGGGCTGGCTTATTGTTGTGCTCGCTGATCCTTCAACCATGCAGAAGGTCTAGCGTCTGGGCAGCGCAGAGGCCAAACTCTCAGGTGTAGCTACCACCAGGGGACATAATGAACGACAGGCCAAGCGGCGACATATCTGAGGTGTGGCCAGCCGGTGTACCAGCAGTTGGTGCAACCGCCGAGATCTCCAGACTGGTGCGCCCCGAGTACATCGAACTGTTCTCAGAGGTGAGCGGAGATTACAACCCGGTGCACTACGACGTGGCAGTCGCCAAAGCATCTCCATTTGGTGAAATCATCGTTCAGGGCGGCGTCACGAGCTCAGTCCTGAACGCAGTCGTGGCCCAGGAACTCCCCGGGCCGGGCACGGTCTTCCTGCAATTGGATCTCAGCTTCAAGGCGCCGGTCCGCCCCGGAGACACAATTACCGGATGGGTCGAACTCACCGAGGTTCGCACCGACAAACCCATCACCAAAGTCGCTGTCAGAGTGACCCGGCAGGATGGAGTCGTAGCCATTCAGGGCAACGCCGTGTGCTTCACTGCTCAGCCCGGTCGGTAGTCGTTGCGCAGAATTGTAATCTCTACCAGATGGCCGACTCAGACTCCCCCGAACCAGACCCGTCGAAACTGCATTGGGTCGACGATGAGACTGAAGTCGACTGGAACGAGCTCTCGGATCTGTATCTGATCGCCCCGCTTGGCAAGAAGCCAGCCAGCGATCTGGCGCTCGTGTTCGCCAACAGCATGTACAAGACGTTCGTATACAACCACGATCAACTCATTGGCACCGGACGGGTTCTGGCCGACGGGCTCGACTGCGCCTACATTGCCGATGTCGCTGTGCATCCCGAGCAGCAGGGTAAGGGCATCGGTGCCGCAATAATCAGACGCCTCAGCTCAGCGGCCAAGCACCACAAGAAGATCATTCTCTATGCGAATCCCGGCACCGAGCCCTTCTACCTCAAGCTCGGATTCCTGCAAATGAATACGGCCATGGCGATCTGGCGCGACCCAGACGCGGGCATCGAATCCGGGGTGTTACGCGGCCCGGTGTGAACCCGGGCAGCTGTGGTCACACATGGCGGTTTGGGACTTTAGGCGGTGACCGAAGTCCGAAGCTGGGAAGTAAAATTCGAGCCTCAATGCTCCCCATTGAGCAGCGACAGCCGAGGAGACCAAATGGTCGAGCAAAGCAAGTGGATCGAGATTACGAAATCCAATCCTGACCACTCTGCCTGGTACATAGGACGCTTCCAAGCGATGGAGGAAGCTGGCAACGACCTGGCTGGCGAGGCCCGTTTCGTCGACACGATGGCAGAGCGAGGAGCTCGCATCCTGGACGCCGGATGCGGACCGGGACGCACTGCTTCACACCTCGCCCGCTTGGGACACACAGTTGTCGGCGTGGACGTCGACCCGGAACTCATCGCAGAAGCCAGCAAGGACACCTCCGGTCCGCAATGGTTCGTGGGAGATCTTGCGCTCCTCGACTTGCCGGCCGAGGGGGTCGCCGAATCATTCGATGTGATCCTCAGCGTCGGCAATGTCATGACCGTCCTGGCACCCAGCACAAGAAGAATGGTGCTCGCCCGGCTACGCGACCATCTGGCCGAGGACGGCCGGATCGTCGTCGGATTTGGCGCCGGCCGCGGTTACGACTTCGACGAGTTCTTTGCCGACGCCGCCGAGGTCGGATTGGCTCCACAGGTCCAGCTCGGGACCTGGGACATGCGCCCCCTCACGCCGGAATCTGACTTCCTGGTCACCATCCTGGGCAGGGCTTGACCAACACGCCGTCAGCCCGACGCATCTGAGTGCTCAGTGCTAGCTTGCCGGTATGGCACAGAGTTACGACCTGATCGTTGTCGGCGCCGGCATGGCCGGAGTTGCAGCGGCCAACAAGACCGCAAGTGAGGGCTGGCGAGTTGCCATAGTTGACGAACTGCCCTACGGCGGTACCTGTGCCCTACGAGGCTGCGACCCCAAGAAGATCCTGCGCAGAGCAGCTGAAATCGTCGATGCCGCTGCGCTGATGAGCAACAAAGGCATCAACGAGGCCGGGTTGTCCATCAACTGGGACGACCTCATGAAGCACAAACGTGGTTTCACCGATCCCGTACCCGCCAACATGGAGAAGGGGCTGGCCGGAAACGGTGTCGACACGCTGCACGGAACCGCAGTATTTACCGGACCGGACGCTCTGTCCATCGACGGCCAGCTCTACTCGGCGACACACTTTCTGATCGCGACTGGTGCCCGACCGCGCCCAATGGACTTCGATGGCTCCGAACACCTCATAGACAGCACGGACTTTCTTAACCTGGAGAGTCTGCCCAAGCGGGTGCTGTTTGTAGGCGGAGGGTTCATCTCGTTTGAGTTCGCGCATATCTCGGCCCGAGCCGGGAGCCGTCCGATCATCATCGATCGTGGCAAGCGTCCGCTCAAAGGCTTCGATCCCGACCTTGTAGAACTATTGGTCAAGCGCAGCGCCGCTGTGGGTGTCGAAGTTCGCCGTGAAACCAGCATCCTGAAAATCAAGCCGACAGGATCCGGGTTCCGTGTGACAACCAGTAGCAACGGAACCATGTCCACGATCGAAACCGACCTCGTAGTGCACGGAGCCGGTCGCGCTCCCCAACTGTCAAGGTTGGGGCTTGGCGCAGCCAATGTGGCCCACGGCACGAGAGGAGTGACCGTCGCCGATCACTTGCAGAGCACGACGAACCCTGCCGTGTTTGCCGCTGGAGACTCCGCTGACACCCAGGGCTTGGAACTCACCCCGGTCGCGGTGTTCGAAGGCAAGGTCGCCGCATCCAACATGCTCAAGGGCTCCAAGATCGTGCCCGACTACCACGGGGTGCCGTCGGTCGTCTTCACGGTGCCAGAGCTCGCTCGTGTCGGCATGCTGGAACAAGATGCCAGGGCAAACGGCATCGACCTGTCAGTGCGCTACTCCGATACCGCCGGATGGTTCTCGAACTACCGAATCGGGGAGACAACCGCCGCGGTCAAGATTCTGGTGGACAAGTCGGACGACACGATCGTCGGAGCCCATATGTTTGGCCCGGACTATGGGGAGCTGATCAACTTCCTGGGACTCGCGCTGAAGATCGGCCTTACGACCCGTCAGCTCAAGGCCATGGTTGCGGCCTACCCGAGCACCGCTTCCGATCTCGGTTCAATGCTCTAGCCTGGCGAAATGGCAGAGCGGGAACGATTCATTCCGAAACGGGTCGGTCAGCTCACGAATGATCTTTGCGAGCTTGAGTGGCGCGATGATTCACAGGATGAAGCCCTCTTCCGAGCCTTCAGCCGGTTGACTTCGGCCCTGTTCCACTATGAGTTTCACGATCGCGAGCAGCTGCTCACAGAGTCCTGGGACAGCATCAACGATGATCCTGAATCCGCCGCGCTCGTCTCGACGGAACTCACGGGACTCCTCGATGGGGCGAACTACACGCAAGTCACGATGACCGAGTTGGATGACGCACTGCAGAACGAGTCGCTCATCGCACTGAACCTGGAAGTCGACCTGGACGACTACCAAGAATTGCTCATCTACCGACGCGGAACTCGCCAGGACACGGTCAAGGTCCCCAAGTGGATGGGTCTGCGCTCCGGAGAACAGCCCGTCGTGAGCTACGAACGCGTCGTTCTCTATACGCGCGTCAAGCCTCAAGCCTGGTTCGACGAGCGCGACACCGACCCGGCCGATCGCAATCTCATACCCGACCACGTCTCGCTCAAACAGTTCCAGAACGTACCGCGCGCCGACATCGAAATGCTTCTGCCATCGACACAAGTGACGTTCAGGCTCATCGACTCTCTGGTCATGGGCGTGCCTGCGGTCGCCTCGGGAATTGCGGTATTGGCCACCAAGTTATTGGCGA
>CAYUOD010000079.1:0-4712 GCA_964446225.1 uncultured Acidimicrobiales bacterium
TTCGCAGGCCTGGGAGAAGCGATATCTGAACGTGCGGGCATACTCAACGTCGGCCTCGAGGGCATGATGCTCTCAGGCGCCTACGGCGGCTTTGTTGCCTCGATAACGTTCGACTCCACCTGGCTTGGACTTCTCGCTGGCGGCATCGTCGGCATGATCGTGTCTCTGCTCATGGTTGGCCTGTGTATTCGTCTCAATGCCAACCAGATCGTCATAGGCATCGCCATCACGGTAGGAGCCGAGGGAGTCACCGCTCTTCTGCACAGTGCCACCTACGCAGACACCTATCCACGGGTACCAAATGCAGGCAACCTGGAGATTCCCTTGCTCTCCAAGATTCCTGTGCTCGGCGAGGGCCTCTTCAGCCAACATGCCTCTACCTACATCGCAATCCTGCTCGTAATATTTGCGTCCTGGGTTCTCCGCTCGACGGGGCTGGGACTGCATATCAAAGCTGCTGGCGATAACCCCCGAGCCCTTGAGGCCGCTGGTGGAAATCCGCGGACCACCCGTACCTTGGCTGTGCTGACCACTGGCTTCCTCGCTGGCGTGGGCGGTGCCCATATCGTGCTCATGGGCGCTGGCGTATTCGTTCCAGCAGTCACTCATGGCGCTGGTTTTATCGCCATCGTGCTTGCCATGCTTGCACGCGGCAAGTTCGGCTGGATCATCGCCGGCGCGATCCTCATCGGTATGTCCCTGTCTCTCACCACTGCCTTGCAGCTCGTCGGGGTGAACGTTCCCATTGATGCCGTCCAGATGCTGCCGTTCGTACTCATCCTCGCGGTCATGGCCATATTTGGCCGAGACAGCTATCTCCCTGCTGCCTTGGCCTTACCCTATGACCGCGAGGAGCGGTAGCGGCGTCTCGTCGGTATCGTTCTCGCCCCAGCGGTGAGGCGTAACCTCATGGCGCTGAGAGCGATGAGGTTACGCCTCACCGCTGGTCGGTCAAAGCAGTCGAGCTGCGCTGCCCTGGCTGTCGTTAGCCGGCTGCGGCGGCGCCTGCCTCGAGCTGGTCGAGGATCGCGAAGGAGTCGACCTCTTCGGCGGTGTCCTTCCAGTTCTCGAACTGGATCACACCAATTTCCTCAAAACGGTGTCGGAGCCAGCCGTCGCCAGCGTCCAGAAGTCCGAGCTTCTTGCAGTTCGGCACGATCTTGGTGAAGAGCATCTTCTGAAACTCGAGGCGATCAGGATTGTTCAGAATCCTCGGACAGACCTTCTTGGGATCTGCGCCCATGGCAATCCAGACGTCCTGCTGCAGGAAACGATCGCGCATACGCAACGCGGCCTCGAACGCGAATTCCTGGCGCTCACGCAGCTCGGCCTGAGTCAGCTGGGGGTAGACCTCTTTGAGACTCAGTACACCGAATGCAACGTGACGGGCCTCGTCGCTCATCACATAACGCAGCAGCTGCTTGAGGAGCGGCTCGTTGGTCATGTGATACATGTGCCCGAACGCGGCCAGGGCAAGCCCCTCGACCATGATCTGCATGCCCAGGTAGGTCATGTCCCAACGGGTGTCGGCCATGATGTCATCGAGGAGCAACTGCAGATGCGTGTTGACCGGGTAGATGCCGTCGAGCTTCTCATCCAGATACTTCGCAAAGACCTCCACGTGGCGGGCCTCATCCATGACCTGGGTGGACGCGTAGTACTTGGCGTCAATCCACGGCACGGTCTCAACAATCTTGGCGGTGCAGATAAGCGCACCCTGCTCGCCGTGCATGAACTGGCTCATTGACCATTTCTGGGCCTCAACGTTGAACTGGATCCACTCATCACGGCCCCAGTTCTCGATGCCGGTTCCTTCGAGGTCGATATCCAAGCCCAGGGGGTTCTCAGCCTGCGCTGCGTCGTAGGCGACCGTCGCCTCTTCCAACGGGTCGATGATGGTGTCCCAGGGCAGATCTGTCTGGGCGTTCCACTGGCCGTGCTTGGCCTTCTCGTAGAGCTTGTCCAGCTGCGGCCGGAAACCCTTGTCGTAGTCCCAGGTGTAGATGGCGTCACCGTTGGACTCGACAATATGAATCGCCTCTCCCCTGTCGGGGAGTTCGGCAGCCAGGATTGCATCCACGTCGTTCGGGTCAGAACGGCCAATCATGTCTTCAGTTGTACTCACAGATTCCTCCTGGAAATCGAAATAGTTAAGCGGACTGAGCTGCTGTGAGCTCGTCGACGATAGCGAATGAGTCGAGCTCTTCAGCCGTGTCCTGGTAGTTCTCAAACTGGATAACGCCGATTTCTTCGAAACGAGTCCGCAGCCAGCCATCGCCAGCATCCAACAATCCAAGCTTCTTGCAGTTCGGCACGATCTTGGTAAACAACAACCGCTGAAACTCCAGGTTGTCGGGGTTGCCCATGATCCGCGGACAGATAATGCGGGGATCGATGCCCATCTGGTCCCACACTTCCTGCTGCAGGAAACGGTCCCTCATGCGCAGAGCCGCCTCAAATGCGAACTCCTGACGGTCACGAATCTCTGCCTGCGTGAGCTGTGGGTATACCTCTTTGAGGCTCAGAACTCCGAATGCAACATGGCGTGCCTCGTCGCTCATGACATAGCGCAGCAGTTTCTTCAGCAGTGGATCGTTGGTGAGCTGATACATGAAACCGAACGCCGCGAGTGCGAGCCCCTCGACCATGATCTGCATGCCCAGATAGGTCATGTCCCAACGACTGTCGTTCATGATGTCGTCGAGGAGTTCTCTCAGGTGGGCATTGATGGGATAAATCCCGCCCAGCTTCTCGTCGACGTACTTGGCGAAGACCTCAACGTGGCGCGCCTCATCCATGACCTGGGTCGCGGCGTAGTACTTGGCGTCAATCCACGGCACCGTCTCGACGATCTTCGCGGTACACACAAGCGCACCCTGCTCGCCGTGCATGAACTGACTCATCGTCCACTTCTGGGACTCCATGTTGAACTTGATCCACTCGTCGCGGCCCCACTTGTCGGCGCCTGTGCCGACGATGTCGACGGTGTCGCCGTACGGTGGATTGTTCTCATAGTCGAACGTGGCTTCCGCGAGAGGATCGACGATCGTGTCCCAGGGCAGATCGGTCTGTCCGTTCCACTGACCGTGCTTGGCCTTCTCATACAGCTTGTCGAGCTGCGGGCGTTCACCCTTCTCATAGTTCCAGGTGTAGATCGCATCGCCGTTGGACTCCACTGCGTGGATGATCTCATCGCGATCGGTGTTCGTGACACCCAGAATCGCATCAATGTCGTTGACATCTTCGCGTCCTCGGCTATTGGAAGTTGTTGTCATGTCTGCCTTGTTGGAGTTGGCGGAGTCTTGATGGTGATGCCCGGGAGAATCCGTGTCTGGACGAGTCGTCGCGCGGTGGCTCGGTCACTGAGGTTCATACCTGGTGCCTCGGTGACCGCATACGAAAGCACGAGCCGCGCCACCCACTCGACGACGCGGTTGGCCTCGGCTCGCGGCATGAAACGATCGAGATGGGGAGCAATGAAGACTCGACAGAAGCCCAGCACGCGGGAAAGCCCCTCGAAACTGATCTGCGGGAGAATCGATGCTGGATCGTCAATAAGTCTGCGTTGAAAGTCGCCCCGCGTGAGCTGTTCTGTGGATACGACGAGGAGTTCAACGAGCGTGCCTTCCAGAGTCTGCTCAGCAGTCAGAGCCGGCTCAAGATCTGAGAAGAAGGAAGCAACCGCATGACGCCGGTAGGCCTCAAGAACTGCGTCCTTGCCTCCGGGGAAGGTGCGGTAGATCGTGGCCCGGCTACAACCTGCCTCGCGGGCGATGTCCTCCAGGGTGGTCTTGGGCCAGCCCCAGCGCACGATGCAGACACATGCCGCGTCGACTATGCGCCGCGAGAGAGTTCCAGCAAGCTCCGGCTGGAACCAGCGTGTCGGCGCGTGAGAGCGCTGCGCAGAAATTGTCCCCTCAATCATCCTGAGACAATAAGATACAAAATGTCTCATTGTCAAGGTCATAGCCGCTCCGAAAGGGCTCTATTCGGTGCTTTCGAGGCCTATCGAACTCAGAAACTGCGTCTGGACCAGGTGCCGCACGACGGCCTCGTCGCCTAGGTCCCAACTGCCCTGGTTGTCCAGGAAACTGAGCACCATACGCTGCAGGTAGTCAGCGTCCGCCGCCACCTGGTCAGCGGGATGCCCGACGCGTGAAAGCTGATTGACAAGGAAATCAAGAACGACATCCTCGAGCACATAGCTGCGCGGATTCAGGCGCGCGAGTAACTCGTTTGGCTCACTCTCCCAAGTCACCTGCAACAGCCGATTCTCAACCATCTGACGATGGCCGCGCATCAGTACAGCAACCAACAGGTCTTCCAGGGAGTCCTGTCCCTGGACCGCCTCAGCGAGCCCGCCGACGAACTGTTCAAGCTCTCTGAGGACCAGGGCATCAAGGAGTTCATCCCTGCCTCCTGGGAAATAGCGGTACACCGTCGCGCGGGATACGCCTGACTCCACTGCCACGTCGTCGAGCGTCATCTTCGCTAGACCAAGCTTGAGCAGGACCCTCACCGTGCCGTCGATTATGGCTTCGCGCCGCTTGACCATGAATGATGCCTAGTCGACTCGGTATCCGTCGAACTTCTCGCGCAACGTTTTCTTGGAGAACTTTCCGACCGAGGTCTTGGGCACCTCGTCAATGATCTCGATTGCACTCGGCAGCCACCATTTGGCCATGCTCGGCTCAAGAAAGGCGTTGAGCTCA
>CAYUOD010000079.1:4812-8513 GCA_964446225.1 uncultured Acidimicrobiales bacterium
CCCGTGCGCAGCCAGCCGTCGTCTGTGAACGAATCCGTGGCATCAGGTCGGTTGTAGTACGACGAGGCAACCCATGGACCACGTACCTGTAGCTCACCAGAGGTCTCGCCGTCCCAGGCGATCTCATTCGACGTATCGGGTTCCATAATCCGGAACTCCACGCCCGCGATGGCCGTACCAATGGAAGTACGAAGCTCGTCCTTGTCTTCTTCGCTGAGGTCGTCGTGCTTGGAGCGAATATGACACACGGAGGCCAAGGGACTGGTCTCTGTCATTCCCCACGCCTGCAAAATGGGAAGACCAACCTGCTCGCGATATCCCCTTGAGAGTGACTGGGGAACTGCCGAGCCTCCGCATGGTATTGAACGCAACGCTGACAGGTCTCGGCCTGCCAACTCAGGCAGGACGGCCATCCAGATCGTTGGCACTCCTGCGGCGATGGTGACCCGCTCATCTTCAATGAGGCTCGCAAGAGATTTCGGGGCCAGGTCCGGCCCTGGCATGACGAGCTTCGCACCCGCAGCAACCGCGGCATGGGCCAGACCCCAGGCGTTTGCGTGAAACTGAGGGACGACGGGCAGGATCACGTCGCTCTCGGTGACGCCAAGTCCGTCGGCGGTCATGGCGCCCAGCGTGTGCAAGAACGTGGAGCGATGGGTGTAGACCACGCCCTTTGGATCGCCCGTGGTTCCGCTGGTGTAACACATGGATGCGGCCCGATTCTCGTCGGTCACGTTGAATTCCACGGGATCTGCCGCGGCGAGGAGTTCCTCGTAGTCACGGATACGAGGGTCGTCCGGAATCTCACCGGCACCATCATCCATCACGACGAAGTGCTTCACCGTCTTGAACTCGGCGACGCGCGGCCAAAGCAGCGCCAGCAGGCTGCGATCAACGAAGATCACCTCGTCCTCAGCATGGTTCACTACATAAATCAGCTGCTCAGGAAAGAGGCGGATGTTGAGGGTGTGCAGCACTCGTCCAGTACAAGGAACCGCGAAATATAGTTCAAGGTGGCGGGCCGTGTTCCATGCGAACGTGCCCACCCGGCCGGCCTCGCTGATACCGAGATTGTCCAGCACACCGCCGAGGCGCCGCGTGCGATCAGCCCACTGGCCGTAGGTGAAACGGTCGATGACACCATCAGCCCTGGCGCTTACAAGCTCGCGCTGGGAATGAATCGTTTCAGCCCTCGCGAAGAAGTGCGGCAAAGTGAGTGGAAAATCCTGCATGGTTCCCAGCATGTGCATACCCCTTACTGCCTCACATCATGAGGCTGGTGTTTCCTAATGGCCTAGCAGCAGTAGCCTGACCTGTCTTGAACGATTCACGCCAATCCACGTCAATAAAGGCGCGGTTCATCATTCTGCCAATAATCGCGCTTGTTGTGATTAATTATCTTGGCGCGGCGTTCGTTCCCACTCTTGCGCCTGACTATCCGCTGCTACTCATCGCCATGAACCCGCGGAACGCCCACCTCATTCTCGTCGCGAACCGCGTTGCATTCTGGGCGTTCATCGCCGTGGGCTCACTGCGACTACTCATCAGCGACCCTTTGTTCTACCTGCTCGGACATCAACACGGCGATGCGGGCAAACGCTGGATCGACCGCCAGGTGCAGGGCTCAGGACGCTTCATTGCTTTTCTTGAACGCTGGTTCCCAAAGATCTCCTGGCTGCTCGTTTTCGCTGCTCCCAACAACATCGTGAGTCTTCTGGCTGGCGTAACCCGAATGCGGTTCGCGGTGTTCGCTGCACTCAATATTTCTGGCACGATCACACGCCTCCTGCTCATCTGGTGGTTCGCCGATCTCGTACAGGACCAACTGGACTGGGTTCTCGATATTTTCAGTCGCTACCGGTGGCAACTCACGGCGGTGACGGTTGCAGTGGTTGGCATGCAGGTTCTGATCTCGATCCGTGGAGACAAGGGCGAAGTACACGACCTGATCGAACTAGAGCATGACCTCGAACAAGAAGACGAGAGTCTGACCGACCAGGAACCTAAGGCAGAAGCCGAAATCAAGACTGACGAGCAGGATTAGAGCCCAAGGGCCGCTTCGAGCCCAATCGTCAGGCCGGGCAGCGACGCGACACGCTTGATCCCGAGCAGTACCCCTGGCATGAACGAACAGCGGTCATAGCTGTCGTGGCGGATGGTGAGCGACTGCCCGGTCGTCCCAAGCAGCACTTCCTGGTGAGCCACCAGCCCGCGCATCCGCAGTGAGTGCACGGCAATGCCGGATTCATCAATGCCACCCCGCGATCCCTCAAGCAGTTGCTTGCGAGTTGGATCCTCCAGCCAGTCGCTCGAGGCATCTCTCATTCGGCTGAGTGTGGCCATCGCTGTTCCCGAGGGCGCATCCACTTTGTTCTCATGATGCATCTCGATGATCTCTGCCGACTCAAACCAGGGCGCTGCCATCTCCGCGAATCGCATCATGAGCACAGCGCCGATCGCGAAGTTGGCCGCGACCAGGCAATTGCTGGTGGTGAAGATCTTTCGTAGCTCTGCAAGGTCCTCGTCGGTGAAGCCAGTCGTGCCTACAACCGCGTGCACGCTGTTGTAGGCACACCAACGCAGACTCTGCATGGCCGCATCCCGCACAGTGAAATCCACAAACACGTCGACGTCCCGATGTAACTCGGCGGTCGGCTCAGCCGCAACGCGAAGATAGCTTGGAAGGCCCGTCACCTGGCGCAGATCCAAACCAGCGTTAAGAGGATCCACAGCCGCGGCAAGAGTCAGTTCGTCGTCGTCAATAACCGCCTCACAGACGGTTCGGCCCATACGTCCGCTCGCGCCCAGCACCCCTACCTGCAGGTTCATCATTGCCCCCTAGGCGTGAGAAGTATCCGGACCGACTACCACCGTAGTGTCTGCAGCTGAAATCAGCGCAGAGAAAGACTCGTTCACCTCAGCACGGGTGAGGTCAAGGATGCGTTTAATGTCGCCGTCATTATCCGGCAGACGCCCCTCGTGGAGCACCGTTGCACCCAACTGGCTCATCCGCGTGCCGACGTCATCAAAAGACATCTCATAGGACCCGGCGATCGCGTCCTTGGCGAGCTGCAACTCTGCCTCGGAGATACCCTCTCGCACGACTTCGTCGATCTCAGAGCGGAGACCCTCTTCGAGTTCATCGACCCGCCCAGCAGAGGTAGCTCCGCCGATAACGACCATGCCAGCATCCGCGAAGCTCACGGCTCCCGAGTACACGCTGTAAGCGAGGCCGCGCTGTTCACGTATCCGCTGGAAAAGGCGACTGGAGAGACCGCCGCCGAACACCTGGTTACCAATCGCGAGCGCAAAGCGACGGTCATCGCCGAATCGAAGACCAGGGAACGCAAGCATCAACTGCGCCTGCTCTGAATCCCGTTGCAGCACGGCTCGGGTGCTGGGCATCCATTGTGCGCCGTTACTGCGTTCCTGTGAGTCGTTCGCAGCCTGCCAACGCGCCGAGACCTCGCCAACAAGTTCGTCGTGATCGACCGCACCCGCTGCCGCGACCACAATTCTGTCGCGTCGATAACGGCGAGAGAACCAACCCTCGATGTCACGTGCACTCAGAGACGTAATGGACTCTGCTGTGCCAATAACGTCGCGTCCAAGCCCGGTGTCGCCAAACACCGTGCGGTAGAGCAGTTCGTGGGCAAGGTCCTCAGGCTGATCCTGGCTCGCGTTGTACTCCTCGATGATGA
>CAYUOD010000080.1:0-6829 GCA_964446225.1 uncultured Acidimicrobiales bacterium
GCCACAACCAGGTCCGGATCGAGTAGTGCAATCTCAGCCACTGCAGCCTCATTCATGAGATCCACGTAGGGGCGCTCGCCGTCCTCTACAACCAGGATCGGTCCCATGCCCGGATCGTCATTGAGGCTCTCGCCACCGACTCTCGTCTCACCAAAGTGAATGTCGTTCACAGTGCAGACACGACTCAACAGATCGCCGTCGGGCCGAGCCAGGGTATGAACCGCCAGTCCCATGAGCTCATAATCGGTGTCTGGTTCGAGGCCCTCGAAACGATGTACCTCGCCCGCTGTATGCACGACTGCAAGGTCGTCGCTGATCGTCGTAAGTTCCGGCTGCATCACGCCAAGCTAACGGCAACGGACGACGAAGTCCGACCTAGATACGATTGGACAGCCTCCACGCTGGCTTCGGCCCGCCCCAGCGGCGCCCGCTGTAGCGCCAGGATGAAACCACGGGTTCCGGCTTCGCCCGGGAATCCTCGGGCCAGAGCAGCTGTATCGCAGCAGATATCGCTGCGGCCTCATCGTCAGTGACCTCGCCAGCCACAGCGACACGCAGAGACTTTTCCGCATCCACAGTTTCAGCCATGGCTAGAGCGGCACGTTTCCGTGCTTGCGCTGCGGAAGATCCTCGCGCTTATCGACGAGCATCCGTAGACCCTGGATACATCTCCTGCGCGTATCCGCAGGATCAATGACTTCGTCAACGAAGCCGCGCTCTGCAGCGACATAAGGATTCGCGAATCGCTCGGTGTAGTCATCTACGAGTTGCTGGCGCTTCACCTCCGGCTCAGGTGAGGCTGCGAGTTCACGTCGATGCAATATCTCAACGGCGCCCTGGGGACCCATCACAGCCAACTCCGCCGACGGCCAGGCGAAGGCCAGATCGGCGCCGACGGACTTCGAGTTCATGACCACATAGGCGCCGCCATAGGCCTTGCGCGTAATGACCTGAATACGCGGCACTGTCGCCTCACAGAATGCGTACAACAGCTTGGCACCATGGCGGATGATTCCGCCATGTTCCTGGTCGACGCCTGGCAAGAATCCAGGGACGTCAACGAACGTAACAAGAGGAATGTTGAACGCATCACACATGCGCACAAAACGGGCGGCCTTCTCTGATGACTCGATGTCGAGTACACCAGCAAGCACGATCGGCTGATTACCGACGAACCCGACTACCTCGCCGTCAAGGTGGCCAAATCCACACACGATGCTCTGAGCCCAATGCTCGTAGTACTCGAAGAACTCTCCGTCGTCGGCAACGGAGCCGATGACCTTCTTCATGTCATAGGGAATGTTCGCCGTGTCTGGCATGAGCTCACGCAGCTCAGGACAGAGCCGCTCTGGATCGTCCTCTGCCTCGACCCTCGGCGCAGTCTCCATATTATTCTGCGGCAAGTAGGCAAGAAGATGGCGAACATCGTCAAGGCAGGACTTCTCGTCGTTCGCGATGTTTGTCGCAACACCCGACTTGGAGGCATGAGTGGAGGCACCACCCAGTTCCTCGAGAGTGACCTCCTCGCCGGTGACCGTGCGAACGACATCAGGTCCCGTGATGAACATGTGAGAGGTTTCTCGAACCATGAAGATGAAGTCGGTCATTGCCGGGCTGTACACAGCACCGCCAGCGCAAGGGCCCACGATGACCGATATCTGAGGAATGACACCAGAGGCCTGAACGTTGCGTCGGAAGATACCGCCGTACCCGTCAAGGGCCACAACTCCCTCTTGAATGCGGGCGCCAGCACCATCGTTAAGGCCGACAATCGGTGCCCCGGTGGCATATGCAAGATCCATGAGTTTCTGCGTCTTCTCGGCAAAGACCTCACCCAGCGCGCCGCCGAACACCGTGAAGTCCTGCGCGTACACAAAGATCTTGCGACCGTGGATGAGACCCCAGCCCGTGATCACACCGTCGGTATAGGGACGCTCCGCAAGACCCGCCTCGTGGGCCCGGTGGCGGGCAAGCATGTCCAGCTCGTGAAATGAGCCTTCATCGAGCAGGTAGTCGATGCGCTCGCGGGCCAACATCTTGCCTTTGGCGTGCTGGCGGTCAATCGACCGCTCAGAGCCTGGCTGCAACGCTTCGCGTTTGCGTCGCTCCAACTCGTCGAGTCTGTCCTGCATAGATCGGGTGCTCATTGCATGCCGAGCGTATCGAACCTGAGCCGTCCGCGAGAATAAGCCGGCCATTATGCAACCAGTAGCCTTGTAGCGCCCTTCCCACCGGAGCACTTCGCCAATGCGGCCAACACCGATGACAACTCCAATTGAGGCTCGTCCGTTGAGTCTGGGGCGCCATGAGATCTGGCCGCCAGTCGTGCTCGCGCCCATGGCCGGTGTCACGGATCTCGCCTACCGCACACTGTGCTGGGAACAAGGCGCCGGGCTTTGCGTAAATCAGATGGTCAGTGCCAGGGGACTCGCAGAGCGTCACAAGAGAACAATGAAGCTCGCTGAGGTAGGACCAGATGAGCCGGTGGCGAGTGTCCAGTTGTACGCGACCCGCGCGGAGGACACCACCGAGGCGGTGCGCTGGCTCATCAACGAACTCGACGTTGACCATATCGACTTCAACTTCGGCTGTCCGTCCCGCAAAGTCACCCGCCACGGTGGAGGCGCTGCGCTTCCCGCCAAGCCGAAGCTCTTCGCGGAAATAGTGCACGCCGCCGTTGAGGCGGCCGAGGGGCGACCCATCACGGTGAAGTTCCGCAAGGGCATCAACGACGATCTCCTGCACTTCATTGAGACCGGCCACATCGCCGAAGACGCCGGAGTTGCGGCGGTGGCACTCCACGGGCGCACCGCGGAGCAGCTCTACAGCGGCACAGCCGACTGGCAGGCAATCGCCGAACTCAAGGCCGCGCTGGACCATGTGCCCGTACTTGGTAACGGCGATATCTGGCTGGCGGATGATGCTTCGGCAATGATGCGCGAGACAGGTTGCGACGGCGTCGTCATCGGCCGGGGGTGTCTGGGCAGACCCTGGCTCTTCAGAGACCTCGCTGCGCTGTTCGAGGGACGCGAGATCCCAGAGACGCCGACCGCGGGTGAGGTGGCCGACATGATGTATCACCACGCCGAACTGCTCGTGCAGTGGGCTGGCGCCGAGATCGCGGTGCGAATGATGCGCAAACACGCCGGCTGGTACTTCACCGGCTATCCAGTCGGCAAACAAGTCAGGCGCGACATTGCATTCGTCTCCACGCTTGCCGAATTGCGTACTGTGCTGGACAGGGTAGATCCAGCGATCACTCTGCCGACAGAAGCAGTAGGCCTTCCCCGTGGTCACATGAGCGGACCGCGGTCCGTCGCACTGCCGCACAACTATCTGGAGCAACTCAACGATGCAACACCGCCACCCCGAGAAGCGGACACCATCGTTGCTGGTGGGTAAGCCGCTCATAGCGATCGGACTGTTCGTATTCCTGGCGCTGGCGGCGCCATCCGCGACTGCTCAAACCACCAACGAGGCCGAACGCATCACGAGCTTCAATGTCCAGATCACGGTCAATGCAGACAACACGATGAACGTGACCGAGACAATCGAGTACGTCTTCCCCGCAGGCCGCCACGGGCTGCTCCGGGACATCACGACCTCTGCTCCCTGGTTCGACGACGCCAACGTCTACCGGGACTGGCCTCTCAGCGAAGTGACCGTGTCATCTGCAACCGCCCCCGACCAGTTCACAAAGAACAAGATCGACGATTTCACGACTCAGCTACGGATTGGTGACCCCGATGTGACGATCTCCGGGCCACATACCTACGTCATCAACTACGTGCAGGCTGGCATCGTCGATGCGTTCGCGTCGACTGACGAGTTCTTCTGGAATGTGATCGGGACGAGCTGGCCGGTACCCATCGAAAACGTGACCGTTGAGATCTCACTGCCCGGCGAGGTGACGCAGGTGGAATGTTTCACCGGCAACTTCGGTCAGACAACTGCCTGCCAGTCAGCGGCCATGAGCGGCAACAACGTACAAGTTCTCCAAACGGACCTCGAAGTATTTCAGGCCGTCACGATCGTCGCAGCGATGCCAGCAGGATCAGTACCCAACGCCGGACCAATTCTGGTGGAACAACCAACGTTCGCCAACGTCATGGACTTCACGAGAACAAACCTCATCGGTGCCGGAGGGCTATTGGCAATATTCCTTGTTGGCATCGGTGTGCTCTTTTGGCGCGTTGGTCGGGACCGTCGCTCCATTGGGACCTTCACCGATGCCGCGTTCGGCACGGGGGAGACCTCCGAACGCATCCCGCTCGGTGAACTCAAAGACCATCCTGTGCAATTCGCTCCCCCTGATGGAGTAAGACCCGCTCAGTTCTATCTGCTGCTTGAAGAAGACGTTCCAGAACGAATCGTGAGTACGACCATTGTGGATCTTGCTGTACGTGGCCACCTCACCATTGAGGAACTGGATGACGGCGACGACTACCGGCTGACCAAGCTCGACAACGAGGACGAGCTTCTCAAGTTCGAACGGACGGTCATGAGCTCCTTGTTCGTCCGACGCGAGTCGGTACTCATCTCCGACCTGGAGTACGTCTTCGCCAAACGTTCGGCAAAAATCCGGGATCTAATTTATCAAGATGCCAAAAAGCACAACTGGTTCCTCGGCAGGCCAGACCGTGTGAGGACCGCCTGGGCGGTGGGTGGATTTGCTCTGTTCCTAGCAGGCGTCGGCATTACGGTGTTCGCCGCAATCAACATCGGCAACGGAGTGCTGTTCACTCCGATCGCCATCGCCGGCATCATCATCGCGATCGGCGCTCGCTGGATGCCGGCAAAGACTCCCAAGGGATCAGGAATGGCAGGACGTGCCGTTGGCTTCGCCTATTTCCTCGAACAGTCCGAGGCCTACCGCTCAAGGCTCGCCGAAGAGTCACAGATCTTCACCGAGTATCTGCCCTATGTCATGGCGATCGGGGCAACGGACAAGTGGACGAGAGCCTTCGACGGCATCAACATCGAAGAGCCAGGCTGGTTCGTTGGCTCACGTGGCTTCGTGCCATACAGCTTTGGTCATCGCATGGACAGCTTCGCTGCGAGCGCCGCGACGAGCTTGTCCTCAGTGCAGTCGTCGTCGGGCAGCAGCGGCTTCTCAGGTGGCTTTTCGGGCGGTGGGGGCGGGGGCGGAGGCGGAGGCTCCTGGTAGCCCCGAGATCAAGCCGAGACTCAGCTAGCGCTGCTTCGCCAGATGCCGGGCACGCTTCGCGAGACCAGGGGCATCGATGGACTCGGCGAATGCCTCGACCTCATCACTTGGCCCGGTCCATTCCAACTCGTCCACAGAGCTGCTCACCGGGGCAGCCGTGTCGATCGTTGCGATTCTGCGGAACAGGTAGGCAAGTTCGCTGTTCTCAACCAGGGTTGCTGCGAGCTTTGCGCTACCGCGGACAGTGATGTCCCATTGCCCGGGTGCACTCGGAATCTGTTCGAGGTGTTTGTACCGGGCAAGCACGGTCGAGGTGGACTTTGCACCCCAGCCTTTGAGTCCGGGGAAACCGTCAGCGGTATCCCCGACGAGCGCGAGATAGTCAGGGATTGACGCTGGCTCTACACCGAACTTCTCAAAGACTCCGGCGTCGTCATAGACCACATCCTTACGGCGGTCCCACTGCACAACGCGATCACCCACGACACATTGCGCGAGGTCCTTATCAGGAGTACAGATGATCACCTGATGCACACGGGGATCCAGTGCAGCCATCGCCGCTGCTGCACCCATTGCATCGTCGGCCTCGTGGCGCACCATTGGCCACACCACGAATCCAAACGCTCTCAGCGCATCTTCCAGCGGCAGAAACTGCTGTTCAATGCCCGGGTCGATGTCACTCCCGTCCTTGTAACCGTCATACAACTCGTTTCTGAACGACGTGATGACATGGTCGGTCGCTATACCGACATGGGTCGCCTTCTCCAGGAGGGTCAACATGCTGCCGACCACACCCCGAACCGCGCTCACCTCACGCCCATCGGCCGTCTCGTGAGAAGGGAGTGCAAAGTAGTAGCGGAAGAGCTCGTACGTTCCGTCGACAAGATGAACCTTCATTGGTGAAGCTTCGCACAGCGCGCTGCCGGGCGACGGAAATCGAGTTGACCTACGGCTTGGTGGGCCGCAAGAAGTCGACCGCCTCGGCGACCGTGTCGACGACGACAATCTGCGTCTCATAGCGGCGACCCGCAGACAGCGTGCGCAGCAGGCCGGCGACCGGCAAAGTCCGCTCCCAGTAATCGCGCCCGAACAACACCATCGGACTCACCGAGCCAAACACTTCGTAGTGGTTCTGGGTCGCGTCCATGAATACCTCCTGGACCGTACCCGCACTACCTGGCATGAATACCACTCCCCCGGTCGCAATCGCCAGCAGTCCGTCTTCTCGCAGACTGTTCGAGAAGTACTTTGCGATATGGGTTGCGAACGCATTGGTTGGCTCATGGCCGTAGAACCAGGTCGGGATCGCCAGACTCACATGATCGTCGCCGCGCGACTCACGCAGCTCGTGCGCCAGCTCGACATAGGCGTCAGTGGTGAAGTCGCTCTGCCGGGCGAGCAGTGCTACTACTTCGGCAAGATCTGCGTGCGATCCCTGGGCCAGCCATGCTCCGAGGTTCGCCGCTTCCATCGCGCCAGGGCCTCCACCCGTGGTCACCAGACAACCTTCGCGGGCGAGTTGGCGCCCCAACTCTGCCGCCTGGAAGTAGTTCCTCTCACCACGTCCCAGCGCGTGCCCACCCATGACCGCCACCACCGGATCGTGATGTCCAAGGAACTCGGCCAGAGCATCATCAATGAACAGGTCGTGCAGGCGCTGTG
>CAYUOD010000080.1:6929-8511 GCA_964446225.1 uncultured Acidimicrobiales bacterium
TGTCCAAGGAACTCGGCCAGAGCATCATCAATGAACAGGTCGTGCAGGCGCTGTGCCATCGCCTCCATTACCGGCAACTTGGCCTCACCGCGAAACTGCAGTTGATGCTTGTAGATGCGACTGTCGCGGGCGTCGGCCCAATAGGAACCAGGCGTCGTCGGATCGTATCCAGCAAGAAGTTCACGCTGACTGTAAAGCCTCGAGCGATAGGGCCGGTATGGGCGATCCTGTAGACGCGGCACGATCAACGCGTTCTGAGTTTCGAACCATTCGCGCTGCTCGCTCGTCAGCCGGCAGCCCAGGAGTACTGCATCCTCAGCTGACACATCGACGATGTCAACTCCACGAATATCAAGACCTTGCAAGACAGTCCGGTCGAGATTGCCGAAGCTGCGCACGTGGTCGCGCAGATCGGTCTGATCATTCAACTCTTGGCGCATAGTGCCAGTCTGACCTACTCCTGAACAAGTTCGATGAGGGTGCCGAAACTGCCCTTGGGATGCACAAACGCCACAGTCGTCCCTCGGGATCCTGGGCGAGGCGCCTTGTCAATGGCAGTGGCACCCGCAGCGACCATCGCATCAAGGGCGGCTTGGCAGTCGTCGACGCGGTAACCCACATGGTGCAGTCCCTCGCCACGCTTGTCGATCGACTTCGCAATTGGAGAATCTGCCCGAGTTGCCGCGGTGAGTTGGATGTAGCTGTCGGCCACCTTGATAAGGGCCTCTTCAACACCATCAGACTCGACCGTCTCCCGATGGGCCACAGTGGCCCCGAACGCCGCCTGGTAGTAGTCGACAGCTGCGTCCAGGTCGCGCACTGCGATCGCGATGTGGTCTATCTCGGTGAGGATTCCAGAGCTTGAGGTGTCCATGCTGCGACCCTACCCGGCTGCACTGCGACGAAATGCGGTAATGCGCTCTTCGCCGATGCGTTCGCGCTTCTCGGGATCTTCGATACCCATGCCCTCGAATGGAGCGAGACAACGGACCGCTATCTTGCCTTCATGCAGGTTGTGATGCACCTGCAGCGCCGCTTCGCCGACATCCTCAAGGTCGAAGACCGCAGACAGAATGGGGTGAATCGCGCCCTGGTCGATGAGCTTGTTCATTGCCGACGCCTCGGAGTAGTTCGCAAAATGGCTTGCGACGATGCGTTTCAGCTTCATCCAGAGATGCCTGTTGTCGTAGCTGATCATGTAGCCGGACGTTGCGGCACAGGTCACGATCGTGCCCCCGCGTTTCGCCACGAACACCGACGCCCCGAAGGTCTCCCGTCCCGGGTGCTCAAACACAATATCCGGATCGTCGCCGACCATTGAACGAATCTGCTTGCCGAGGCGGCGCCACTCAGACTCGTCCTGATTGTTGGCATCAGTCCAGAACCGGTACGCCTCGGCCTTGCGGTCGATGACATGCTCCACACCAATGCGGTGAAGCAGCTCGGCCTTCTCAGGAGAACTCACCACCGCAACCGGAATCCCGCCACCGTTCAGTACAAGCTGGCTTGCGTACCCACCCAGACCTCCCGTCGCGCCCCAGATCAGCACGACATCACCCTGTTTCATGCAGGCCGCATTCTG
>CAYUOD010000081.1:0-1729 GCA_964446225.1 uncultured Acidimicrobiales bacterium
CGCCCTCGCCGATCGTGAAGAACGCGACGTCGTGGTGATTTGGGGAGGCTGGGCCACGCATAAATACGAACGGCCCGGGGCCGTCGATGACCGTTACAAAATCGAGCACATCTTCGTAGAACTTCTGGTGACGCTTCGCGTCTCGCACGTACAAAACGGCGTGATTCATTCCAGTGATGCTCATAATCCGACGCCCCTCATCGTTGGTATGATGGTCAGACCATAGCATGCTGTCATCACGCGTCAACTCCCAGAAGCTCGACGAATTGGCGGCGCCATTCGACCGATGGTTTATCTGATTGCACGTTCACCACACCCGTGCGACTGAACGGCAACACACCCGGGAGCTGCTCCAGCATGAGCTTGTCCTCTGCTCCAATTGCACGGTCGAACGCGATCGTCTCCTCGGGGTCCACATCATGGTCATCGTTGCGCCAGATCACGAAAGTAAACAGTGAGGTGACATCGTCCACGGGAGTGCTGCACAGCAAGATGATGTGCTCGAGTCCATCCTCATAAGCGACTGTGCTGCGCACCGTGAACGGGAGATGGAAGCCGGTGGACATGTGGCGGTGAACAACATCCTCGGTGCTCCCCGAAGCGGTCGACGCTGCTTCAGGATTCGCGGCGTCCACCTCGTAGGCGTACCCGAAGAAATCAGCATCGAGCTGCTCAAGTTCAAGCTTCGGGACATCGGGTGGCTGCGCCCCACCGAAAGTGCCCGTGTGGACATAGGGAAAGTGGCTGATATCCAAGAAGTTGTCGACCATGCGAGTCGCAGAGACCTTCCAGACATCGATGCCGCTGTTGATGCGACGAAACGAAGCCTCGTCTTCGTGGGCAATCACCGGGATCTGACCACTGGGCTCTGAGGGGCAGACCCACACGAGGCCATAGCGTTCCTCCACCTGCATGGGTGCGAGATGGGCGGTCGGAGGAATTGCTGCGTTGGCACCTGAAGAGGGCACGCCCTCGCAGCGCCCTCCGTCGCCGAAGATCCAGCCGTGGTAGGCACAGGTGAGGCGACCATCTGACACTTCACCAATCGAAAGCGGAGCCTCACGATGTGGGCACCGATCCAGCACAACCGATAAGGATCCGTCTGTGGTTCGCCACAGGACCAGATCCTCGCCGAGCAGCCGCACGGCGTGAGGACCCGGATCAACATCCTCGGACTCTGCTACGACAAACCAACTCGAATAGAGTCCCTTGTTACCAATGAAGCCAGCCATTGAACCTCCAGGTGTAGATGGTCAGACCAACTGACCAAGCATCACAGTACACTCTTTGCTGACGATGACATATCTTCGTCGCCCACAGATCCAATCACCGCGCACCCGCCCTCCGCCAAATGCCCCAAGGAATCGCATGACTCCCGCCGCCGTCGCCCGTGCCTACTTTGAGGCGTTCTCAACAGCAGACCCCCATACGATCGCCTCATACGTCACCGAGGATTTCGTAAACGAACACACCGCTGGACTCGGATCAGGGTGCGAGACAAAAGTGATCTACGAAGAACGCCTCGCAGGATTCCTGCGTGACATGGTCGATCTTCGTTATGAAATCGAGGATCTCGTCGCCGCGAGCGACACGGTCGCAGTGTTCTACTGCATGACGGCGAAATGGCAGGGAGAGACGGCGATCGTTGTGCGCGGTGCACAGCGTCTCGTCATGCGAGATGGCCTCATATGCCACCGCACCGACTACTGGGACAGCTCTGTGTTCCTAG
>CAYUOD010000081.1:1829-8486 GCA_964446225.1 uncultured Acidimicrobiales bacterium
CGAGATGGCCTCATATGCCACCGCACCGACTACTGGGACAGCTCTGTGTTCCTAGACCAGATCGTCGAGCATGGAGAGCTCGACTGAGGCCAGATGGGCCTCGGCTGCCTTGCGCATGGCCTCAGAATCGCCAGCCGAGAATGCAGCCGCGATCTCGCCATGAGCCAGAGAAGCCGAAGCGACAATGCGCTGCACTTCGGGCCGGTTGGACTCATCGCTCAAGAGTTCGTCGAACTCTCGTGACCTGAACAGCTGATCCAGGACCTTGCCGTAGAGCTCAACAAGAAACGGATTCCCGCAGCTGGCCGCAATGGTCGTATGAAACTCTCTGTCGAGCAGACGGAACTCGGCGATGTCGAGTCCGTCATCAAAACGTGTCGCCAACGCAGCGACTTCTGCGCGGGCCGACTCGTCTGCCCGATCCGTCGCCAACGTGAAGATGGGAACCTCAAGCACTCGGCGCGTCTCGAACAGCTCAACGACAAAGGTCTTGCGGTCCTCGGTCCGGTCGACGACGACCTCAGGAAGATGCTCCACGACATAGGCGCGATTGCCCCGATGCTCGATAACGCCAAGCGACAGCAACCCTTGCATGGCTTCACGCACCGACGTACGGCCAACTTTGAACTGCTCGCTCAAGCCTCGTTCTGAGGGCATGGCGGATCCGGGGGCAAGTTCGCCCACTCTGATGCGACGCAGCAGTTGTGTGCGGATCTGCGAGCTGACCGTCTCCCGCGAGATCGGCTCAAAGGGACGCTCATCCGTCATCTTTGTATCGCCTCCATAAGTCCCCCTCGATGGGCAGACAAGCTGACCGCTGGACACACGCTAGCCCAATGATGTCCCGCGTCAGATGAATCCACTGGTCAGACCATCTGACCGCTGCTAGGTTACCAAGGAGAGGCGTCTTTCATGCGCCAAGCACTACGAACGAGAGAGACAACACGCCATGGGCAACGAAACAGCACCTACGTTCGACCTGCATCCCACCGAGCCACGCTGGACGCACATTGCGCTACGGGTCAAAGACATCGAGGCCACGATCGCCTGGTATACCGACTTCACTCCGCTCGAACTCATCGCCCAACGCGAAGATGACGACGGTTACGGCGCGTGGCTGGGCATGTCAGGAGCGACGAACAACCCGTTCATTCTGGTCTGCGCCCAGTTCTTTGAAGGCAAGGACCCATTCGCCAGCGCACCGCGCACTGTGCTCGGGCCCTTCGCCCACCTGGGCATGGAACTCACCGCCAAAGCTGATGTGGACGCGATGGCCGCCCGAGCCGAGAAGGCAGGCTGCCTCGCGATGCCAGCCACGATGATGCCGGCCCCGATCGGATACATCTGCATGCTCAACGATCCCGACGGCAACACCGTCGAGTTCTCGTGGGATCAGGGTGTTTTCACCACGCTCAACGAGCGCTACGGCAGCGCTACGGCCTAAATCCTCCCCCAAGATCGGTGAAGCGTCGCCTGGTTACCTCACAGGTAACCAGGCGACGCTTCACCGGGATTTGGGGCGAAAAGTGGCCAGATTGTCCGCCCCCGCCTGGATGAACGCGTGGTCGGACTGCATGAGGAACAGCGTGATCCCGAACTCGGCATAAACATTGAGTTGCTCTTTGGTGTTCGCGAAGATACCTACCGGAGTTCCCGCCGCGACAGACCTCTCAGTAACCATCTTGATCGCGGCCAACACGTCCAGATCTGTCGGGCCCGCCGCGCCCATCGAGACCGAAAGATCCATCGGACCGATAAAGACCGCGTCCAGCCCAGCGACCGCCACAATGTCGTCAATCACAGCCAGCGCCTCGACATCCTCAATCTGGGCGATCACCACGGTCTCTGCTCGGCTGTCAGCGCGGTGCTCTGGCATGGGTTTCGTCCCAAAGCCGCCAGCGCGCGTAGTGCCCGCGTAACCCCGACCCCCCGGAACGAAATGGGCGGACCGGACCAGAGCTGCAGCCTCCTCGGCGCTACGTACGTGGGGCACCAACACACCGGTGGCTCCGCTGTCGAGTGCTTGCAGAACATAGTGGGGCTCGAACGCAGCAACCCGCACGAGCGTCGGCATGCCCGCGGCGCGAGCAGCATGGATGCAGACGTCCAGCTCAGTTCTGCCGAACGGTGCATGTTCGGCATCCAGACAAATCACGTCAAGGGCTGACTCTGCCAACACCTCCATGACAGCCGGGGAAGGCGACTTCAACCAGCTCCCAACGAGGGTCTCGCCGCCTACCAGTCGATCACGAAACATCGCATACATCCTTCAACAAGGCCGACATACAGTTCACTTGCGCAGCGTAATCTTCATTGCACCACTGCGACAGAATCAAGGGAACCGACCAAGGCTTTGAGATCAGCGATGAGGCCCCGGGCAATGGCACGTGCCACCATGACATCGGGAGGCTGCTATGGCAATCGACATTCGTCCACTCACCGCGACGCTGGGGGCTGAGGTGTCCGGGGTGGACATGGCCAACACCGATGGCGCCACGCGCGACGAGTTGCGTAAGGCCTGGATCGACCACAAGGTCCTCGTACTCCGCGACCAGGCGATCACGATCGACGAACATATCGCCTTTGGACGGATGTTCGGCGAGCTCGAACTGCATCCGTTTGCGCCAGACGTCGCAGAGCATCCCGAGATCGTCAAGATCCACTCAACGGCCGAACACAAGACCGCAGCAGCTGGCTGGCACTCGGATGTGACCTGGCGCGAAGAACCATCCATGGGATCGATCCTGCATGGGCGTATCATCCCGCCAGCGGGCGGTGACACCTGCTTCGCCGACGCAACGGCCGCATACAAACGACTCAGCGACGAGTGGAAAGAGCGCATCAACGATCTCTACGCAATCCATGACTTCACGGCTCGTTTTGGCAGACGTCTCAGCGACGAGGAGCGTGCCAAGAAGCAGGAGGAGTTCCCACCCGCGAGGCACCCGGTGGTCCGTACCCACCCTGAGACTGGGGCACGGGGCATCTACACCAACCGCGCATTCGTCGCCCGTATAGAAGGCGTTAACAAGGACGAGAGCGACAAGATCGTGGATCATCTTGAGAAGGCGATAAGCGACCCAAGTATCCAGTGCCGCATCCGCTGGGAGACCGACACCGTCGTGATGTGGGACAACCGTTGCACCCAGCACTTCGCCACCAACGACTTCTGGCCAGAAGAACGCCGGGTCGAGCGCGTGACGGTCATTGGAGACCGTCCCTATTAGTTGACGAGATAGTCGCTGATCTGTGTGTCGTCGGCGCCTGCATCCGCGAAGTTGTCAGCGTTGCGCGCCTGCATGAAGTCACGCCACGCGAACGGCCGGTAACGGGGCTCAGCGGCGCAGAGTTCGGCAACCGGTTCAACGATCGTGCCGCGCACAGGATTAAAGAAGAGCGGAATGCTGAAGCGACGCTTGCCCGTCATCGGCACGACACGGTGCACTGCCGCGATATAGCGATCGTCTGTCCAGACCTGCATCACGTCAGCCACATTGACCACGATTGTGCCCGGCTGCGGATCCACATCAATCCATTCTCCGGCCCGGGTACGTGCCTGCAGCCCCCCAATGTCGTCCTGAAGCAGCAAGGTGATCACACCAGGATCGGTGTGATAGCCAAGGGCGGTAGGCCCAAGATCGGCGAGACCAGCCCGGTCTGCGGGCGGCACCGGATCACCAACCGGATAGTGGTTGAGACGCACAAAGCTCGAATCCGGACCACCGGTAATGACTTTGCGCCCGGCAGATGACAGGGACAAGGCATCGTGGACGAGTCCGAGAACCCCCAGCGACAGCGCAGAGAATCTCCGGTGAAACTCCTCGAGCAGCGCCTGGAACCCAGTCAGTCCGCTTGGCCAGTGATTCAGCGCCGAGATTCGTTCGTTGTCCGGCGAGCCGTAGTCGAAGACCTGCTTATGGTCCCGCATGCGCTTGGTGAGCTCCCGGTCGTTGTATCCGAACGAACTGGCCCCACCGCGCCGGACACTCTCACGGATCTCGTCACCAGCGTCGAAGAAGCGCTCTGCCTGTCGCCACATCTTCTCCACAAGCTCATCCTGACCATGGCCTTCAAGCAAGAAGAAGCCATGCTCTCGGCACGCCCCGTCAAGGGCTGCCAGCGAAGTTCGATTCGGGTTGGAAATGTCTACAACCGGGACCTGGTGCATGTCCCCCCTTTCGCCGTACTTGTCTCAGTATTCGGGACCTTCGACCCTTCGAATCGATACCCCTGGGGGGTACGATCCGAGAATGACCCAACCCGGGCGTCAACGAACCCCGCACGAAATAACCCTCCTGACGAGCTCTGGCTGTCACTTATGCGAGATGGCCAAGGATGTCATTCAAGATGCTAGCGCCGAATACCTGCTGACAACCACGCTCATCGACCTGGCCTCACCAGAAGGACAATGCATCGCGACACTCCATCGCATGCCATTTCCACCACTGATTCTCATTGACGGAGAGGTCCACGCAAACGGACGCCTGTCGGCCAAGAAGTTCCGCCGTTCTCTGGATGCGATGAACGCCCAGACCGTAGCCAAAAGCTGACATGGGAGAACTTTTTCTCGGTGGATCTCTCATAGCGGCGTTCTTCGCGGGCACAATCGCTCTCTTCGCGCCTTGCTGCATCGTGTTCATGTTCCCCTCGTACCTGTCGGTGGCGATCAAGAACCGCCGGCGCCGCCTGCTGCCTCTCACCTTTGTCTTCGCCGCCGGAATCTCTGTGGTCCTCCTCCCGGTCACGCTTGGTGTGAGCGCCCTTTCGCGGTCCCTGCTGCAATACCACGTCGTGCTGTACGCCGTCGGAGGATCCCTGCTCATCGGGCTTGCGGTACTCGCCGCAACCGGTCGGACCTGGATGCTTCCGATGATGAGGCAGTCCCCAGACATCACCCGCACCGACTCTGGCGGAGTCTTCGCTCTGGGTGTGTTCTCAGGTGCAGCCAGTGCCTGCTGTGCTCCGGTACTCGCCGGCGTGATCACGCTGTCGGCTGTCTCCCCGAGTTTGCTGCAGAGCACCGCTATGGGCTTTGCGTACGTCTTTGGAATGGTCTTCCCGCTCGTGATAATGACCGCCGTCTGGGACAGGGCAGGACTGGCGAATCGGCCCGGACTGCGAGGTCGGGTGGTCCGCTGGCACATCGGGCCCAAGAAGTTCGTAACGAACACGCTCGATCTTGTGGCTGCGGGCCTCTTCTCAGTCATGGGCGTGCTGTTGTGGGTCATTGCCGTCACCGGAGCATCGGTGAGCGTCGCGTTCCAGGACAGCCTCTCGGTATGGCTACAGGAACGATTCCGACCGGTCATCGACCTGCTCGAGCCAGTTCCTGATGCCCTTATCGGCTTGGGTCTGGTCGCGATCTCCGTGGGAGCAATCGCTCTGACAAGCAGGCGTCGCCCACCCAACGACTCTTCAGAAGAAGGTGAACAGGATGTCGAATCGACAGAAGATCAACCCTCAAAAGCCTGCCACTAGATCGTGGGGGGCGTGGCTCGGGCTGCTCATCCCCGTAGCGGTCATCGCCGCGCTCGTCGTGCTCGGGAGCGGTTCTACGGGTGACTCCATACCCGAAATAGCGGATGAAACACCCGCGCCGATGTTCGAGTTGCCGACCACTGCTGGCACCACTGTTTCACTCGAGGCAAGCCTGCAGGAGTCAGACGTCCTGCTCTACTTCTCGATGGGTGTCGGCTGCGACAGCTGCTTCTCGCAGATCACAGAAGTAGAAGCGGCGCTGGCAGAAAAGGATGTCAACCTCATTCCCATCATGGTCCAGTCCGCCGATCTTGTGGGGACGACCGCCGACTACATGGGCGTGACACGACCAATCCTCATTGACGAAGATCTGGCTGTATCCAGCGCCTACGACATGCTGGGTGTGAACGGACATAGCGATCGGCCGTTCCACAGCATCGTGCTCGTCAGACAAGACGGGACAATCGCCTACGTCAACAACTACAACACGATGTTTGTCGGGTTGGATGGCATGATGGCCGATCTCTACGGCTTGATCTGATCAACCGTCACACGCTGGCGGCTAGATAATCGCCGTCTCCAGGAACGGCTCATTCTTCAGTACCCGCTCGAAGCCCAGTTCGCTGAGATCCAAGGTCCGGTATTCACCATAGGTGACCAGTTCGCTCACGCCGCGCCCCACGGCTGGGGACTGCTGCAGGCCGTGGCCAGAGAATCCGTTGGCGAAGATGAAGTTCTGAATCTCTGAACCGGTTCCGACGATCATGTTCTGATCGAGCACGTTGTAGGCATACTGGCCGCCCCACGACGCCACTACTGAGATGCGATCGAACTGAGGAACGTAGGTGGACAGCACAGGCCAGATTTGTTCCTCGAACTGCTCGGTGCGCACGGCCAGATCGTCGTAGTCAACCGCCCTGTCATCGAGCGGCGGCGTACCCGTCACGTAGTTCTGCTGATCGCGCCTGAAGTGCACACCCTCGGGAGTAATCGTGAGCGGTACAAGGCCCTCGATCGGAGTCCGACAGGCAAACACGAAACTGGAACGGGAGCGTGGCTCCACCGGAAGATGCAGTCCCACCATCTCAGCAATGAGCTTCGCCCTCGGTCCAGCGGCATTGAGCACGTAGCCACAACCAACCGCGGCCCCCGACTCCAAGCGCACAGAGGTCACCCGGC
>CAYUOD010000082.1:0-8406 GCA_964446225.1 uncultured Acidimicrobiales bacterium
GCTCGGTACATAGCGTGATTGGTGGTGCTGCGGCACATGTCATCCGCGGGTTCCTTATGGGACTCGCGGATATTGTGCCCGGTGTATCGGGTGGCACGATTGCCCTCGTACTCGGTATCTATGAGCGCCTGATTCGCAACATACGCCTTGGGTCGGGCGCACTGGCGAGTCTGGTGCGCCTCAAGCCGGCTGAGTTTCTGCTCAGGCTCAAAGAGGTCGACTGGGTGTTCCTGGTTGCTCTTCTGGGCGGCATTCTGATTGCTGTTGTCTCGATGGCTGGCGTGTTGACGACCCAGCTCGAGCAGCGTCCCGAGGTGATGTCGGCCCTGTTCTTCGGCCTAATCGTGTCGTCGATCTACGTTTCGTTCCAGCTCGTCAAGAAACGCGACCTCCTGCGGATACTGGTCCTGGTTGCCAGTTCGGGCATAAGTTTCTGGCTGCTCGGCCTGCGCACCGGAGTGGTGGAGAATCCGACGCTGCTGATGGTGTTCGGGGCTGGGGCTCTGGCGATCTGCGCAATGATTCTGCCGGGCGTCTCTGGCTCGTTCATTTTGTTGATGCTGGGCATGTATGAGTTCGTTCTGGCGGCGGTGGATGAGCGGGATCTGGCCGTCATAGCGGTCTTCGGTCTGGGTGCGATCGTAGGTCTGGGGTCCTTCTCGACCCTGCTGAACTGGCTGCTCAGGAACTATCACGACACTGTGCTGGCGGTACTCATCGGCGTTATGGTGGGCTCGCTGCGCGTGCTCTGGCCGTGGCCGGCAGATGAACTCGGTCTGGATCAGGTTGACCTGGGTAGCCCAGAATCCGCCACGTTCTGGCCGGCGCTGATCGCTGCTGTTGTGGGTGCCTTGTTGGTCCTTGGATTGTCCCGTATGAGCCGCGAGTCAGCCCGCCGCTCATGAAGAAAATTTGCTCTGAGGCCAGATATTGCTCCTCAAGTGTGGTATTTCCTTGGAGGGAGACGACGCGGCGTCGTCTCACTTTCGGTTTTCGTTTTGTTGAATTCCGAGCAGATCTTGTTAGAAATGGGTCTGGTCTTGTGGGGGCCGGATCTGAATTGCCCCAGTCGTGTATGTGGAGATGAAGAGCACACCGTGTCTAAGCCTTTAGTTATCGTCGAGTCACCCGCCAAGGCGCGCACCATCGCGGGCTTTCTCGGAGACGAATACATCGTGGAGTCCTCGGTGGGGCACATTCGTGACCTCCCTCGAAACGCGGCGGACGTGCCAGCTGCATATAAGGGCGAGTCCTGGTCTCGCCTGGGGGTCGATACCGAGAACGACTTCAAGCCCTTGTACGTCGTCACTGGTCGTGCGAAAGATCAGGTGAAGCATCTCAAGGCTCTTTTGAAAGATGCTGACGAGCTCTATCTCGCGACGGATGAAGACCGCGAGGGAGAGGCGATTGCGTGGCACCTGCTTGAGGTGCTGAATCCCCGGGTTCCCGTAAAGCGCATGGTCTTCCACGAAATCACACGCAAAGCCATCGAGGAGGCGATCGAATCACCCCGTGAGGTCGATCGGCGCCTGGTCGATGCCCAGGAGGCACGCAGAATCCTCGATCGCCTCTACGGCTATGAAGTTTCTCCTGTGCTGTGGAAGAAGGTCATGCCCAAGCTGTCGGCTGGGCGCGTTCAGTCGGTTGCTGTGAGAATCATTGTTGAGCGTGAACGCGAGCGTATTGCGTTCGTGTCGGCTGATTACTGGGGTATGGAAGGCACATTCCGTGGTGGAGGTACCGGCCCATTCGGGGCCTCTCTCATCGAGGTGGACTCCGCACGAGTCGCCACGGGCAAGGATTTTGACGAGAACGGTGTGCTGACCCGCAAGGCTGCGGTCGTTCTCACCGAAGCAAAGGCGACGGCACTGGCCGCTGGTCTGGAGGGCGCCGAACTGACGGTGTCCTCGCTCGAGTCGAAGCCTTACCGTCGTCGTCCGGCTGCTCCGTTCATGACCTCGACGTTGCAACAAGAGGCTGGCCGTAAGCTTGGCTTTAGCTCATCGCGCACTATGCGCGCGGCGCAGAAACTGTATGAGAACGGCCATATCACCTATATGCGTACCGACTCGACGACGCTGTCCGGCGACGCGATCCAGGCCACACGCCGACTCATTGGAACCCGCTTCGGAACTGAGAACCTGCCAGATGCTCCTCGCACCTACACCAAGAAGGTGAAGAACGCGCAAGAGGCGCACGAGGCGATCCGGCCCGCAGGAGACGAGTTCCGTGATCCGCAGACGGTTGCAAGTCAGGTCCATCCAGACGAGGCCAAGATCTACGATCTCGTGTGGCGTCGCACTGTTGCGTCCCAGATGATCGACGCGACCGGTAAGACCGCCACAATGAAGTTGCGCGGTGATTCCAACGGCACCAGCGTCGAATTCTCGACGAGTGGCACTGTCATTACGACCCCAGGGTTTCGCCTCGCTTACGTGTCTGAGAACGACAAGGACTCGACCAACGAGCAGCAACTTCCTGCTCTCGTTGAAGGTGACACTGTTTCCACCGAGGGGATTACGACGAAGCGCCACGACACGAGCCCTCCGGCGCGCTACACAGAAGCGTCCTTGGTGCGTCGTCTCGAAGAGTTGGGCGTTGGTCGCCCTTCGACTTACGCGTCCATCATGGAGACGATCCAGGATCGCGGCTACGTGTGGAAGAAGGGCTCAGCGATGGTCCCGGCCTTCACTGCTTTCGCCACCGTTGGTCTGTTGGAGAAGCACTTTCCGAGCCTCGTTGACTATGCCTTCACCGCCAAGATGGAAGACGAACTGGACGAAATCGCCGGAGGCAGCCAGCAAGCAGTCCCGTGGCTGTCTGAGTTTTACTTCGGCTTGAAGACCGAGGATAAGCCAGGTCTGAAGGCCATGGTGAATGATCGTCTGGGTGACATCGATGCCCGCTCCATCAACTCGATCCCCATTGGTGTGGATGAGAACGGAGTTCCTGTTGAGGCCCGCGTTGGTCGCTTCGGTCCCTATCTGACGCGGGGCGAAGACCGCACAAGTGTGCCTGAGGACCTGGCTCCGGATGAGCTCACGATCCAAAAAGCGATTGAGCTTCTTGACGCGCCATCCGAAGAGCGTGTGCTCGGGACACACGAGGAGTCCGGACTCGACGTCATCGCGAAGCCGGGTCGCTTCGGACCCTATATTCAGCTCGGCGTGCCCGAAAAGGGATCTAAGGACAAACCCAGGACAGCATCGTTGTTCAACTCGATGGAGCTCGACACTGTCACCCTGGAGGACGCTCTGAGGCTGCTGAGCCTGCCGCGCCTTGTGGGCGAGCACCCAGACGACAATGAGCCCATTGAGGCGCTCAACGGTCGTTACGGCCCCTACCTCAAGAAGGGCAAGGATTCGCGCAGTATCGAGTCCGAAGAGCAGATCTTCACGATCACCTTGGACGAGGCGGTCGCGATCTACGCCCAGCCCAAAACTCGCAGAGGCCAAGTGGTGAAGCCGCCGCTGGCTGAGCTCGGTCCTGACCCCGTGAGTGGCGAGAATGTTGTTCTCAAGGAGGGACGCTTTGGACTGTATGTCACCGACGGCGAGACCAATGCCTCGTTGCGCAAGGGTGACAGCCAGGAAACGTTGACGCTGGATCGTGCGGCGGAACTCCTGCAGATTCGCCGTGACAAGGGGCCCGCCAAGAAACGGGCCAAAAAGAAGGCGCCAGCGAAGAAAAAGGCCGCGGCCAAGAAGAAGGCTCCCGCTAAGAAGGCAGCAGCCAAAAAGAAGGCGACTGCGAAGAAGAAAGTCGCAGCGAAGAAACCTACGGGTAGCTAGCCTGCGCTTTCACGGTGGATTCTGCGCCAAGGCAGCCGCGCGGCGCATTCTTCGCATAGCCTTGTCGTGATGCGAGGTCTGGCGCGTGCCAGGACGGCGTGGCTAACAGCAATGACTTATGTCTGAACCCTTGGATCAAACCCAAACGATGGCAGCGACTGCGTCGCCTCAGGAATCGTCGCGCCCGGTGGCGATCCCTGCTGGTGAAGTGGGCATGCAGGTCCGCATTTTCGGGTCGAGCGCCTTCTTTCGGCTGTGGTTGGTGCAGGTTGTCAGCGCGACCGGCGATTGGCTCGGATTTCTCGCGCTCTATGGACTTGCACGCCAACTCGGCAGCGACAACGCCGAGGGCGCAATAGCGATCACCGTAGTTCTGATTCCTCGCCTGCTGCCAGGACTCTTCCTGGCATCTGCTGGCGGCGTCATCGTGGACCGTATGAACCGCAAGCGTCTGATGATCTACGCCGATGTCGGGCGTGCCGTGATTCTGCTTGCGATCCCGTTGGTGGAGGAGTTGTGGTGGCTGGTTATCGCCTCGTTCCTGCTTGAGATTGCAACTTCTCTGTGGGGTCCGGCGAAAGAGGCGGTGATGCCGAACCTCGTACCGACCAGTCATCTCACCAACGCGAATTCGCTCTCACTGATAGCTGCCTACGGAACCTTTCCGATTGCTGCGGCAATCTGGCTCCTCCTTGCCAAGTTCGCTGAATACCTGAGCGGGTTGAGCGCGTTCAGCTTCCTGGAGCTCAACGAGATCCGTCTCGCCATTGGCGTGGATGCGATCACGTTCCTGGTTGCGGCCCTGCTCGTGTCGACCATCCCCATCGTGCCGCGTCCAAAAGAACTGCGCGACGCGGCACGCAACAAGAAACTGGACTTCGGCAGCGGCTGGCGCGATGTCAAGGAGGGCTGGAGCTTCATCCTCACGAATCCGCGCGTCAAGGCGGTCATCGTGGGCCTGGGGATCGGTATGTTCGGCGGCGGGATGCTCATACCCCTGGGCGGAGGGTTTAACAAGGAAGTGCTTCGCGCTGGCGACGCTGGCTATGGCGCGTTGCTGTTCTCGATTGGCATGGGCGTCGCGGTGGGCGTCATCGCATTGGGTTCGCTGCAGCGCCGTCTCCCCCAGGAGATGACCTTCGTGTTTGCGGTTGGCTTGGCGGGGGTGGCACTTACCGTTGCCGCGGCCCTGAGCAACCTTGTCATCGTCAGCATTATCCTGGTCTGGGTGGGCATCTGCGCAGGTGCGATCTACGTGTTGGGCTTCACCATTCTCCACCAGAACGTCGGGGATGAACTTCGTGGCAGGATCTTCTCAGCTCTTTATATGATCGTGCGCTTCGCGCTGCTGCTCGGCATTGCCTCCGGTGGACTTATTGCGGCGTTCTTCGGGTACTTGAGCACCGAACTTGTGGATGGCTCCGTGTCGGTTCTTGATAACCAGTACTCGCTTGTTGGTGTTCGTCTTGCTTTGTGGTTTGCCGGCTTCGTGATGATTGGCGCAGCGCTCTTTGCCTCTCGCTCGATGGCGGAGGCTTTGAGGACCGATCCCAAGTGACAGAGCGGGGCCGGTTCATCGTGTTCGAGGGTTGGGAAGCATCAGGAAAGTCGACCCAGGCCAAGCTTCTCGCCGAGTCTCTGGATGCACTACAGACCTTCGAACCGGGAGCATCACGAATCGGCAAGGAGATTCGTGAGGTTCTTTTGCACACGGGCCACGATCTCACCGGTCGAGCTGAAGCGTTGTTGTTCGCTGCGGATCGGGCCCAGCATGTCGCCGAAATCATTGAGCCAGCGCTTTCGAGGGGCCAGGATGTGGTGTGCGATCGATACTTCTACTCGAGCGTCGCATACCAGGGTGCGGGTCGGGCGCTCGGAGTCGACAGGATTCTCGAGTTGTCCTCGTTCGCAACTGCTGATCTCATCCCAGATCTTGTGATCTTGCTCACGCTGCCCGAAGACGTGGCGGATTCCCGTCTTGGGTCGGACCGTGACCTCATCGAGTCAGGCGATCAGGGGTTCCATGAGCGAGTGAGGGCGTGTTTCGCCCAACTGGCCGCTGAGGATCCCGTTCGATGGGTGACTCTTGACGCGTCAGGCGAGCCAGCTGAGGTCTTTGCGCGGGTGAGCAGGGCTGTTTCTGCCAAGTTCGATGCAACAACGCGCCAGTAGGCTGCTGTCTCATGAGTGAGCAGGGAGATCCTTGGGAGTCGGTCGTGGCTGACGAGCGCGCGATCGAACAACTTAGGGCTGCTTCGCAGCGACCCGTCCACGCCTATCTGTTCGTGGGCCCCGCAGGTTCTGGCAAGCGCGCGGCTGCGCGGGTGTTTGCGGCCTCGATACTGGTGCAGGGCTCAGCTGACAGCGACCGGGTCACACGCCTAGTGCTCACTGAGGAACATCCTGACTTCATTGTGGTGGAACGCGAAGGCGCATCTCTGAGTGCTGCACAGGCCAGGGAGACGGTGCGCATCACTACTCGTCCACCGCTTGAGGCTGACCACAAGGTCATCCTGCTTACCGACTTTCATCTCGTCGAGCAGCGCGCCCCTATCTTTCTCAAGTCGATAGAGGAGCCACCCCCCTCGACGATATTCATCGTGCTGGCTGAAGAGATCACGGCCAGCCTCGTCACCATTGCTTCTCGTTGCGTACAGGTGGTGTTCGCACCGCTGTCGCAGCGCAGGGTCGCGCAGGCCCTTGTCGACGACGGGATCGATCCGGCACAAGCAGAGCTCGTCGCGGCAGTGGTCGGCGGAGATCTTTCCCGCGCCCGGGTGCTCGCCGCGGATACGACGCTTGCTGCGCGCCGAGAGAGCTGGTGGTCGGTGCCTGAACGCCTCAATGGCACAGGAGCTCGCGCCGCCGAGATAGCCGATGAGCTCATCGTTCAACTGGATGCCGCCGCAGAACCGCTTGCTGCTCTCCAGCGCCAGGAAATGCTGGATCTCACTGAACGCCTTGCGGCGACCGGTGAGCGAGGTGGGCAGAAGAAGCTACTTGAGGACGGCCATAAGCGGGCCGTACGACGTGCACGCACCGATGAGTTGCGCTCAGGGCTTGTGACGGTGGCAGAGCGTATCCGCTCTGACATCGCTAGTGGCACCCGGGAGCCAGCTGACGTGGTGTACATTTCGAGACTCCTGGCGGCCATGAAGGCGCTTATCCGTAATCCCAATGAGCGTCTGTTGGTGCAGTCAGCGGTGGTCGAGCTTTCGGGGTTGAGCAAACGGTAGGTCAGCCCTGCCCTCTGGGGTGATATTCTTAGTCGCTTCGTCCCGGGTAGCCGATAACCCCGGACGCTTCGCCCGGGTAGCTCAGTGGTAGAGCGGCTCTCTCGTAAAGAGCAGGTCGTGGGTTCAATCCCCACCTCGGGCTCGCTAGGGCTGGAAGGTGGCGATGACCTCTGGCGCTTCGTCCGTCAGTCCAAGTACCGCAGCGCCTCCACTGGTGCGATAGGGGTAGGTGGGGAGGACAACCGACTCCGGTGCCGTGCCGCTGACCCTTCGTGCCATTCGCAGTGCCTCAACAAGGCCGAGTTGGTCATCAATCTTCACGCCTGAGGCGAGTGCGCCGCTCACTCCGTTCAAACGCAGTGGGTTCCTAGTGCCGCCTACTTTGGCCATGAGTGCGCTCAGAAAGGCCTGTTGCCGTTGCACCCGACCGAGGTCACCCGTGCCGTCCGCCACAGGCTGGCCGTTGATTTGTTCGACGTAGTAGCGGGAGCGGACAAAGGCGAGGGCTTGTGGTCCCGTGAGTTCTTGGGCCCCCGCTGACTGAACGTTGAGTCCGGAGTTCTTGTCAGAAGCGGGATTGGCGAAGTCGATCGTGATGCCGCCGAGCGCGTCGACAAGATTGGAGAAGTTGACGAAATCGATTTCCATGTAGTGATGGATCGGGATGCCGAGAGAGTCCTGCACTGTCGCAATGACGCGCTCGGCGCCGCCGGCGAATGCGGTGTTGATCCGCTGCGAACCACCAGTTCCTGAGATGGGCAGCCAGAGATCTCGGGGAATCGACATGAGCTTCGTGCCGCTCGGCTCGACGCGCAGAATCAGTAGCGTGTCTGAGCGTTGTCCGGTGGGTGCTCCCTCACCGAGAATCGCTCCGGCGTTCTCGACGTCCGCGGCGATACCTTCGCGCGAGTCAGAGCCCACGATGAGGTAGTTGGTGCCGACGTTCTGTGAAACGGGGGTGAGCACACCACCAAGTTCGACTCGCTCGAGCTGACGGAACCGTGCAGCGGCATACAGCGTGCCAAGCAGGCCAACGATGAGCAGCACAGTCAACAAGATTGCGATGCGCCGCGGCCACCGATTTCGGCGCCGGGGCTTGGGGCGGGCAGTCTTGGTCGGAGGAGCCTGGGGGAAACTCGGCGGGGGTGGGGTAATCCGTGGTTTGGGCTCAGGCCGGAGTTCTGGGCGGGAGGGCTGAGGCTGGGAAGGTTCAGTCGCGGGGTTCTCGACCTGTGGCAGGGAGGCTGCACGTCCCCAGAAAGCGGCATCGCTGTCGGGCTTTTGTGTGCCCGCGGGGATCTGAGAACGTCGAGACATGATCGCTACATTCTACGGGCCCCGAGCTAGCTGTTGGGGATCGCGGAGGGTGCCGGGTCAGA
>CAYUOD010000083.1:0-8377 GCA_964446225.1 uncultured Acidimicrobiales bacterium
GATATGTTCCACGCCCATTCCCCGGTCAAATCGCGGCGCGTTCACTTCCACGAGGACCTGTTCGTTGTCGGCTTCGCCGAGCTGCGAGCGTGTCGGTGAGCGCCCAGCCCGTCGTCCCCTCGGGATTGTCGAGGCCGAGGCCCAACCGCTCGACTGCTCCGGCATCGGATACATCAGGGAGGGTCGCCCGCGGCACTGGCCGTCTACGCCACACCGCGACGAGTTCGTGGAACAGATCCGGAATGATTGCCTCGCCGCCCGAGGTCAGCAGGCCGTCATCTCGTACGCGGGTCATGGTGCCCGACACTGCGCGGGGCCGGTCGAGATAGCGGGCCAGCTCACGAACACCGTGGGGCTGGTCCGGCGTCAACAGACACGTTATTGCCACCTCTTTGCCGACCTGACTAGCGAGTGGACCAGCCAAAGCAGTCGTCGTCGAGCGAGCGGACGGCACAACGGTATCGATAATGAGGGGCGGATCGACGAGCCGCTTATGGAGCTTCCGGCTGCGGGAAAGGAACGAAGCCCAAGGGGCCGAGCGAAGCCCCAAGGAAGGGCCAACAGCTCCTATCCGTGGGACGTTGAGGCCGCTACGTTACGACGCCAGCCATCATCAGGCCGACATCCTCGCGGGTAGCTGTCTCCGGATCCACGATACCGATGATCTTGCCCTCGTAGATGACGGCGATCCGATCCGAGAGACCGAACACCTCGTCGAGGTCCTCCGAGATCATGAGAATTGCCGTGGATCCCGTACGGAACTCGACCAGCTTCTGCTGGGTGAACTCGGCATCCGAGAGCACATTGCGCTTGTCGATCAAGCGACGGTGGATGTATTCGGCTGCACCGATGTCGACGCCACGGGTCGGTTGGGACGCAACAAGGACCGCTGGCGACGCGGACAGTTCGCGCGCCATGATCAGCTTCTGGATGTTGCCACCCGACAGGCTCTGGCATGAAGTCTCGATCGACGGGGTGCGTACGTCGAACGCCTCGACCAGCTCTTTGGAATGATCCTTGATAACACCGAAGTCGAACATGCCGCGCTTGAGATATTCCGGGCTCGCGTGGTCGATCATGAGGAGGTTCTCCCAGACCGTAAAACCACCGATCGCACCGTCGCGCATACGTTCCTCAGGGACGTACGCGAGGCCTGCCTCGCGCACCTCCTTCGGGGAGGCACCCGTCACGTCGGCACCGGCGACCTTGATCGTCCCGCTCTCAGCCGACCGCAGGCCGGCGATCGTCTCGGCCAGCTCGCGCTGGCCGTTTCCCGACACGCCTGCAACGCCCAGGATCTCACCCTTGCGGACATCCAGGTCGAGATGATCCACCGACACAACACCGCGATCTCCCATGACCGTCAGACCACGGATCTCAAGAGCTACCTCTCCCGGTTCAGCGGGAAGCTTGTCCGGCCTGAGCTTCACCTCCCGTCCCACCATCATGTTCGCAAGGCTCTCACGTGTGGCACCTTCGACCGGTACCTCGCCGGTCACGGCACCGTGCCGGAGCACGGTTATTCGGGTACTGAGGGCGAGCACCTCATGAAGCTTGTGAGAGATGAAGATCAGTCCACGCCCATCGGCGGTGAGCTTGCGTAGCGTGGTGAACAATTGATCGACCTCTTGCGGGGTCAGAACTGCCGTCGGCTCATCGAGAATGAGCAGCCTTGCCTCGCGATAGAGCGCCTTGATGATTTCAACCCGCTGTCGCTCGCCGACCGAGAGCTGCCAGATGAGGGCGGAGGGGTCGAGCTCCAGCCCATATCGGTCGGCCAGTTCGAGGATCCGGATCGATACGACGTCCAGATCGGTCAGCGCGCCGCGGCCCGACTTAAGTCCGAGCGCCACGTTCTCAGCGACTGTCAGAGTTGGGACCAGCATGAAGTGTTGATGGATCATCCCGATGCTGTGCTCAATAGCAGCTGTCGGACTGTCGATCGTCACCACCTCGCCATCGATCAGGATCTCTCCCTCATCGGGCGGGAAGAAGCCATACAGGACCTTCATCAGCGTGCTCTTGCCTGCACCGTTCTCGCCAAGAAGCGTGTGCACCTCGCCCGCGTAGACGTCGAAGTCGACACGATCGTTCGCCACCACGCCGGGAAATCGCTTGGTGATCCCCTTCATCTCGAGCATCGGCCTGTCCGTCACACATGTCTCCCGTTCAGTATTGGCTAGAGGGCCCCACGACCCTCCAGCCCATACCCGTCGATATCTAGCCTTCTGACTTGAACTCCGCTATCGCGTCCTCGCCGAGTTGCTTTACGTCCGCTGGCAGGTCGAATTCATCGTTGTATTCAATGACGAGGCCGTCATTGGCGAAATCGATGCGGTACACCTCTCCACCGAGGGTTCCCTCGCGGATATTGACAATCATTTCTTCAAGAATGCCTTCCCAGTGATAGACCTGAGAGGCGACCACGATTTCGGGAGCAAGCACCGCTTGATTTGAGTTGGTCGCGAACCACAAGGCGCCCTCCGTCTTAGCTACGCCAACCGCACCGACAGTCATCTGGGATGATCCCGTCAGGACGTCGGCACTGGACGCGACCATTGAGCTTGCCGCTTCCGAAGCCAGAGCAACGTCACTGAACGAGTCGATATAGTTCACAAGAACCTCAACCGAGGAATCTTGTCTGAGCACGCCGTCCTTGAAGCCATCGGTGAAGAGCTTGGCATCACCAACCTCGATGGGCCCGACGACGCCAACGACTTTGCTCTCAGAGAGCGCTGCTGCCATGATCCCCATGACCTCACCACCCTGGTTCGACGCAGCCTCATAGGAGTAGACGTTTGGCAGACCAAAGGTTTCTGCCTTCGTGCCCCAAGCAAAGGACGTCTCCGGGAAGTCGGGAGCGATCTCCTGAAGCGACCCGCCGTACTGCGAACCGTGGGCGATCACAAGATCGTATCCGTCGGCGGCGTACGCGCGAACTGCGACCGCCGCATCGTCAACCACGAACGTACCATCGGTAACGGCCACTTCAGAAACTATGCCAGCATCCAGGAGGATGTTGGCGGCGTCGACCATTGATTGCGTCCAAGACAGATCATTGGATGCTGACGGCGCGACAATCGCGATTCTGAAATCACCACTCTCGGACCCTGAGTCGTCGTCTCCACTACTGCATGCGGCGGCAACGAGCGCCAACACGGCGACCAGGATCGCCAGTTTGCTAGTTAACTGTTTCACTAATTCCTCCTTAGTCATGAGCCGTACGGCTCCTACTTACCTCTCTCGAATGGCTTGGTCAATGCCGAAGGAGCTTTGTATCTCCCGGCGGCGAACACAAGCACGAGAATAGTGATGATCGCAGGAGCCATTGCAGCGAGGTTAGAAAGATCTCGCGGAATGATGTCCAACGTCTTGAGTTCCAGAACCAATGCGTTAACGAATCCGAACAGAAGTGAGCCGAGCATGATGCCGATCGGCCTGAACCCACCGAAGTAGACGAGGGCGATGGCGATGAACCCGGCGCCGTTGGTCAGGTTCTGCTGGAAGATACCGAGTGAGATGGCAAGGAAGCCGCCGGCGATTCCTGCGAGCATCCCTCCAATCAGTTGTGTCGCGTAGCGGACTTTCGCGACGCTGACGCCGAGTGTGTCGGCTGCTTCGGGGTGTTCGCCGACGGCCCGGATATTCATGCCGAACGTCGTACGATTGATGACAAACGTACTGAGTGGGATAGCGGCGAACGCCAGATAGATGGGCACGCTGTGCTGGAAGAACATAGGCCCTATGTACCGGATGTCGCTGAGAATCGGAATATTGACCTTGGGGAACGTGTCGATCGGGATCGGTGTCCCAACGAGTTTCTGAAACAGTAGGTCGCTCATCCCCAACCCGAAGAGATAGATGCCAATCCCGCTGATGCCCTGCTCGGCCTTCAGCGTCACAGCGATCACCGCCGAGGCGAACCCGAACACCAATCCGACGAGCGCGGCTGCGAAGAGCCCGAACCATACGTTGCCAGACTTCAGCACCGCGTAATATCCGGTGAACGCCCCTAGCAGCATGATCCCATCAACACCAAGGTTGAGCACGCCGCTGCGCTGGCCGAACGTCTCTCCAAGGGAGGCGAGCAGAAGCGGGACCGCGAGCCTGATCGCTGAGGCCGTGACGGCGACGAGCACCGCAACGGTGAACACCTCACTCACGGCGAATCTCCCGCGTCGAATGAATCAGTTCCTGTGGGCGCGGGGTCGCACACCGATCCGAGGGCGGTTGCATCATCGCTTCCTGGCTTGCTGCCCTCGTCGATGATCTGTTCATCCCGCCCATCGGATTCGAGCAGCATCAGCCGGTACCGGCCCGCCGCAACAACGAAGACCACAACGAGACCGGTAAGGGCAACAATCAGGGCGGACGGCACCTGCACCGCTCGCTGCAACGCCTGGCCGCCGACGATGAGACCACCAAAGAGGAAGGCCGCTGGGATCGTCAAGAGCGGATGGAGACCGCCGAGCAGTGCAACGACGATGCCATTGAACCCTGCGCCGCCGGTGAAGCCCAGGGTCGAACCGTCCGTGACCATACGATGGCTCTCGCTACCGAAGACCAGTACCGCACCGCCGAGACCGGCCAGGGCACCAGACAACGTAAGTACTGAGCTGATCGTTCGACGCACCGGGATGCCTGCATAGCGAGCTGCGTGTTCGGAGAGGCCGACGGCGCGAAGACGGTAGCCAAACGGTGTTCGCCAAAGGAGGTAGTAGGTGGCGATTGCGCACACGACAGCGATGACCGGGCCGATATGCAGGCGATCGCTCCCGAACAGGAGCGGGAGATCGGAAGACTCGGGCAGCCGCTCGGTCTGGGGGATTCGGGTTCCGAGTTCGACCTCTGCCGGGTCGATGAGCGGACCGCGCAGCAGGTAACTCATCAACTGGACCGCGACGATGTTGAGCATGATCGTGCTCAGGATTTCGTTCACCTTGTAGTACGCCTTCAGGACGCCGGGTATCCATCCCCACAGTGCGCCACCGATGACCCCCGCGATCAGAACAGTGGGGATCATGACGATCGAGGGCAGGTCGGGCAGCGAGAGAGCTGCGATGGTGCCGAAGAGGCCGCCGAGCACCATCTGGCCCTCTGCCCCAATGTTGATGACGTTCGCCCTGAAGGCTATGACAATGCCGGTGCCGACAAACAGCAAAGGTGTGGCTTTGAGAATGGTCGCTATCAGCGCATCACCCGAGCCGAATGCGCCGATGAACATCTCGGCATACCCCTCGATCGGATTCGCGCCGAGGAGGATGAGCATGACCGCTCCGAAGAGCAGCGCCGCAAGAACGGCGAGGATCGGGATGCTGTACGCGAGGATGCGACGTCGGTGGTGGATGAGGTTGTAGGTCACGTCACGTATCTCATACACGCGCCGCGATGGCCCAACGCAAGGCTAGATTGCTGATTCGTTGAGGCACCGTTTCTCCTGTGGTGTTTTCGGTTGTCGGACCCATTTCTGACAGATGATATCGATCCAAGAACTCATGCAATCTGCCGAGAACTCGTCGATGGCATCCTCGCGCACGTGCCATCTTTCTGATACGTACGCATGACCAGTCATCTCCAAACTACGTAGACATGACTTGTCATCTCCAACCTCTTGATGGGTCTCCGGGGGGATCGCTGCTCCTCAACACCGGGCAAATGCATGTGAGGGTCCCCCATATTCCGGACGGGTGCTTCGCTGTTTTTGTAGCGTAGTGTTGTTCCCATTCGATGGGTGGCATGCTGTGGTCGGGTGAGGTGTGGACGTGTCGGGTGTTGTAGCTGACAAGCCATTTTGGAGGTTCCACGACGAAGGCCCGAAGCCCCGGCGAGGCTCAAACGCATCGCTCTAATGGCCAAGGTGACCCGAAAAGATCGCCCGATGTGAGGGCCGTCGCCGGTCACGACCTGCACGACGATCTGCCGATTGTGGATAGTGACCCAAAGAGGCGTTACGTAAACTCGTAGGCGCAGACTTGGGGTAGCGAGGCGTTTCGCGGAACGCTGCAGTCCTTGGCTCGATGCCCCGCTGGAACGCGGGGCGCCACTGCATCTCTGATGGTCAGAGATGATATTTCATAGCTTCAGGGAGGACATCGCATGGCAATTCACGGCGACAAGACAGACGGTCCCAAGGACGCGACAAAGGCGACCCAGGACGCGAATCGGCGGGTCCTGGATCAATTGGACTTCTCAGACCGCAACAGCTTCGACGACGCGACCAAGGGGTTCATCGCTCCACTACCAAACCAGGGAGTGGTCAAGAACGCAGAGGGCGACATTGTCTGGAACCTGCCCGAGTTCGACTTCCTCGCAGGTGATGTATCCGCTCCTGACACCGTCAATCCGAGCCTCTGGCGTGTCGCCCAGATCATGCAGCGGAGCGTAGGGCTGTTCAAAGTCACCGATGGCATCTACCAGGTGCGGGGCACCGACATCTCGAACATCACCATGATCGAGGGCAAGAGCGGCGTAATCATCATGGATCCGTGCATGAGTGCAGAAGTGGCCAAGGGAGCCCTCGATCTCTACTACGAGCATCGCCCCAAGAAGCCCGTCGTGGCGGTAATCACCAGCCACAGCCACGTCGACCACTACGGAGGCGTGCTCGGCATCGTCTCGGCCGACGATCTGAAGTCGGGCAAGGTCAAGTACTACGTCCCGGTGGGCTACACCGACGAGGCCTTGGATGAGGCCGTGATCGGAGGCAACCGCCAGACGCGCCTGTCCGGCTACCAATACAGCATGCTGGTCGAACGTGGCCCGAAGGGCAACGTCACCACCGGCCTGGGACTGGACACCTCCAAGGGCGCGGTGACCTTCGCCCTTCCGACCGACGAGATCAGCGAGGACCAGACGGTCACCATCGACGGACTCGACTTCGAGTTCATGCTGGCGCCCGACACCGAGGCGCCGGCAGAGATGTTCTTCTACATCCCCGAGTACAAGGCTCTCACCGTTGCCGAGGACGCCACGTTCACCATGCACAACGTCTACACGCTGCGCGGCGCCAAGATCCGAAGCGCGTACAACTGGAACCAATACCTTCGCAAAGCGCGCATGAAGTGGGGGGACACAGTGGAGGTCCTTCACGCACCGCACCATTGGCCGATCTGGGGCACTGAGCAGATTTCTGAGCACCTGAAACGACACGCCGCCGCGTACAAGTTCATAGACAATCAAGCTGTCCGACTTGCCAACCAAGGCTACGACATGACCGAAGCAGCCGAGATGCTCGGCGAGCTCTCTGGGGACCTCGGCACCGACTGGTCCCTCCGCGGCTACTACGGCACGATGAACCACAACGTGAAGTCCGCCGTGGTCGCGCACTTCGGGTGGTTCAACGGCAACCCGGCGACCCTCCATCCCCTACCTCGGATAGAGACCGGCAAACGCTTCGTGGAGTACATGGGCGGAAGTGAAGCCATCCTGGGCAAGGCGCTGAAGGACTACGACAACGGCGACTATCGCTGGGTGGCACAGGTGCTGACCCATCTGGTCTACGCACAGCCCGACAACCAGCAGGCCCGCCTCCTGCTGGCCGACACCTTCGAGCAAATGGGCTATCAGGCAGAAGCAGGAACCTGGCGAGGCTGGTACCTGAGTGGCGCCAAGGATCTGCGCGAAGGAGTGAAGCCGCTCCCAGTCGTCAACTTCGCGAGCCAGAGCACGGTCGAGGCTGAGCCCATCAGGCTCTACCTCGACTACCTCGCAGTTCGGCTGAACGCTTCCAAGGCCGCTGGCAAGACGATCCACATGAACCTCGACATCACCGACACGAACCAGCAGTACCTGCTCGAACTGGAGTACGGAGTGCTGCAGTACTACGAAGGTGAACAGGGGTCTGAGGTGGACGCGACAATCACGCTGGATCGAACCGCCCTCAACAGCATTCTCGAAGGTACGACCACGCTCGACGAAGCCACGGCCTCAGGCCAGATCAACATCACCGGAGACAAGCCAGACTCACTCGAAGAACTGGTCTCCTGTCTCGACACGTTCGATCCCTGGTATGCCGTCGTCACGCCCGTCGGAACCACGTAACCGACGAAAACAATCTCTCGTCGAGCGATTTCGGACCAGATGAACGCGCCCACATACTCGTGTTCCGTTTCCCCTGTTCAGATATGGCAGAAGCCGGTTGCGTGGCGGCCAAAGGTACCGGGAACTCGATCGCGTGTCGTGACCTGAGTGTTTACGAACCCCCGCGGGCGCGGTCGACAGCTCCGGCGGGCTACAACAGGGACGCCGGAGCTACGGTTCGGCAGTGCCTACCGCCAGATCCCGCCAGCGGTTCACAGCCTGGCGACACCAAGATCGGCAACCCGGCCCCTACCAGGCCACCCCGAGACCACAACCGAAGCCCGCCGTCACGGCCCAA
>CAYUOD010000084.1:0-8318 GCA_964446225.1 uncultured Acidimicrobiales bacterium
TCATCGGGGTGGGCGTGCACAGTGAGCAGTGAGAGCGGGGCAGACATTCAAGCGATGGTAGCAATCGAGTTGCCGGAACCCAACCTATTGGACCGAATAGCGGTAGGGTGATTTCCAAACACCTGAGTAATCGCACTTTCATGCCGACTAGCTCTCCATGGGTATTGATATTCAGGACACCGAAATCATTCAGGGAGACGGCGTGGCCAGTGAATCAGAAAGCACAGAACTGTCACCGACAGAAGCGGTGAACAAGTTCTTCCATCAGGCAGCTGACATGATCGGCCTCGAAGATGAGGTTCGCGCCGTCCTGACAACTTCCTACCGCGAAGTTCAGGTCCAGGTGCCGACCTATGTCGGTGACCACTTGACCGTGTTCCAGGGATACCGCGTGCAGCACAACGGCGCGAGAGGCCCGTACAAGGGTGGAATTCGCTTCCATCCTGATGCAGACCTCGACGAAGTCCGCGCCCTGGCCTCACTGATGACCTGGAAGACAGCTCTGCTCAAGCTGCCGTTCGGCGGGGCGAAGGGCGGCATCAGGGTTGATCCCAGTCTGCTCACCGATCGCGAACTGCAGTCGATGACCCGTCGGTTCATTGGCTCCATAAGCCACGTCCTGGGGGCATACCGCGATATCCCGGCCCCGGACATGAATACGAATCCTCAGGTGATGGCCTGGATCATGGACGCCTACTCGTCCAAGAACGGATACACCCCGGCAATCGTGACGGGCAAGCCGATCGAATTCGGTGGCGCCCCCGGAAGAGACGCCGCGACCGGACGTGGCGTTGTCTACATTCTCGAAGAGGCGTGCAAACACTTCAACATGAATCTCGGCGACCAGAAGGTGGTCATCCAGGGTTTCGGCAACGTCGGTACCTGGGCAGCAGATGAGCTGATGAAGCACGGGGCTACCGTTGTTGGAATCTCCGATATCAAAGGCGGGATCTACAACCCCAAAGGCATCGATGTGGCCAAGGCCATCGAGCTGGTCCGCGAACGCCGCAGTGTCACAGAACTTGAAGACGTTGAATTTGTCAGCAACGAGGACCTCCTCACGCTGCCGTGCGACATCCTCATTCCAGCGGCACTCGGTGAAGTCATCACCACCAAGAACGCGCACGACATCAAAGCCAAGATCGTGGCTGAGGGCGCCAACCATCCGGTGACCCCAGGTGGCGACAAGATTCTGGAGGAACGGGGAATTCAGGTGCTTCCGGACATTCTCTGCAACGGTGGCGGAGTGACCGGGTCCTACTTCGAATGGACGCAGAACATCCAGCAGTTCACGTGGAAAGAAGAGCAGTTCAATCGCGAACTGAAAGACCGTCTCGTACAGGCATTCCAGGAGACCGTGGAGTCCACCGAACGCCATGACACCTGCCTGCGTCTTGGTGCATTTGCGCTATCCATCGACCGGGTCGCAAAGGCCGCAAAAATGCGCGGCTACATCTAGACCTCGAAGTCGGCGAACGCGTCAATCATCTGTGTGACATCTGGTCCAAGCGGATACAGAATCGGACAGGTCGACCCTGCGGCAATGTATTCACGTACCTTGGCCCGACACTCCTCGGCAGTTCCCGCGGCGCAAATCATCTGGACTATCTCGTCCGGAACCATCTTGGATGCCGCCACAACCTGCTCGTGAGTTGCCGGCCAGGTAAGAACTGTCGCTATCTCGTCGAGAAGTTCCTGAGGTACCCCTGAGGCCTTCATGATGTGCGGCTGCTGACCGAGATACTGGGTGACGAGCAGTCTTGCCCCGTCGAGCGCTTTCTGACGATCCTCATCTACGGCGCAGACCGTGAGTTGCGGGCGGTCAATATCGTCGACCGATCTACCTGCCCGCGCCGCGCCAACCTGCAGCCGTTCCATCGCACCACGGTTGTACTCGGGTGAGACCAGATAGTTGAGCACGACGCCGTCGCCGATCTCACCGGTGAGTTCAAGCATCTTGGGTCCAGTGGCGCCGATATAGATCGGCACGTCCTTAGGCCTGCGCTCCTGATGGACGTAGTCCAACTCGACGCCATCGAGATGAACGAACTCCCCGTCTATCGTTACCGTCTCGTCGTTCAACAGCGCCCGACAGGCCTCAACCACCTCGCGCATCTGTTGCAACGGGCGGGCCCTGTCGATGCCGACCTTGCGGGCAAGGGGGTCCCACCACGCGCCGATGCCAAGGATGACGCGTCCCGGAGCGAGGTCGTCGAGAGTGGAAAAGGTGGATGCCAGCAAGGCCGGGTTTCTTGTCCACGAAGAAACGACGCCAGAGCCCACCTTGATGCGCTCTGTGCTCGCGAGGAACGCCGACATGGGTACGGTCGCCTCGCGGACCAGGCGGCTCTCCGCCTGCCAGACGGAGTGGAAACCACGCTCCTCGGCGTACTGCGTGAAGCGAATCGCGTCACGGATGGGATGAGCATCCTGCAGATACATCGCTACTGGAAATCCCATGGAACTGTTCCTTTTCTAGAGTCGTGCGTGAAGCCGAGCGGCCTGCTCCCGTGCATGTGCCCGAATCTCTTGCGCGTCGACACGTGTTGGTTCGCCATCTATGAACAAGATCTCACCGTCGCGCTCGATCTTCAGTGGGCGAACACCGGGACTGTACGCCAGATGCCATGGGTCCATCGGTGCGTAAGACCAGGTCACCAGATCCTGCTTCGCCTCAGGAAAGAGGTCGTACCCGTTCTGAAGCCAGGACCAAGCATTGTCCGGAGTCGCGGTCACATCGGCTTCACGATGACGAGCAAATGCCACGCGGAACTCTTCCAGCATGTCTCCGCCGATGCCATCAGTGCCCAGCACCACCCGGGCAGGCTCACCTTCAGGGTTCTTCCAGGCCATTGGATCAGCGCGGCCCACGCTGTTGTTCATGTTCGAGCGCGGAGTGTGAGCCAGTGTGCCGCGTATGGGCCTGTCCAAATGTACGGCATGCACAACAAGCCAATCGTCGGTCGAAAGGTGTTCGAGGCGCGCTCCCGCGGCAACGTCTCCTTCTCCCTCGGCCACGTGAATGTGTACGCCAGTGCCGAGCTCTGCCGCGAGCTCTGCGCAGGCGTGCAGAGTCTCGTCGCACATCGTGAAGCAAGCATGCGCGCCGACGTAGCCCCGTCCACCGGCGCGCAGGAAACGTTCGTTCTCCGCCAAGCCACGTCGGGCACCTTCAAGCCCGTTGCGATCTGTCACCTCATAGCAACAGTTCACTCTTACACCGACTTCTTCGCAGGCCTCGGCGATGATGTCCAGCGAGCCTTCGATCGCACCAGGCGACGAGTGGTGGTCGATCATGGCCGTCGTGCCCCGCTCAAGCGCCTCAACAGCACCGAGTCGGGCACATGCGCGGATCATGTCGGCATCGAGTGCAACGTCGAGGCGCCACCAGATCTGATCAAGTATCTGCTGGAAGTTCGTTGGGATGATGGGAGGCGGCGGCATGCCTCGCGCCAGAGCCGAGTAGAGATGCTGATGAGCACAAACCAGACCTGGTGTCGTGGCGCTCATAGCTCGACCGGCTGGTAGACACCCATGGGCAGATGGTTGCGCCACTTGTTGTCGACATTTCGAAGCGCTTCGGCGACGGCTCCTGCGGTTGGCACGAGACCAATCTCGCCCACGCCCTTGATGCCGTAGGGCGAGTTGGGTTGGGGTGCCTCGACAAGAATCACATCGACATCCGGCATGTCTTTGGCCCGGATAATCCCCAGTGAGCGCAGCGTGGTCTTGGTGGGTCGGCCATCCTCATCGGTGGGAAATTCCTCGGTCAGGGCGTAGCCCAGACCCATGTGCACCGCGCCCTCAACCTGACCCTCACACAACATCGGATTCACCGCCCTACCAACATCATGGGCAGCAATGACTCTGCTGATCTGACCAGTCTCAGCATCGGCCACAACGACCTGAGCCGCATAGCCGAAAGTCGAGTGAATAACTGGCTTCTCTACGCCAGACGAGAGCGAGCTCGTCCAGTCGACGCGGTACTCGCCTTCATACTCGATGCCGGGCTGGCAACCATCGGCAACCGCAATCTGACAGGCAGCCTGCACCGAGCCCGCGCCCATGAGTGTGCCGCGGGAGCCCGTGGTCTGACCTGCACCTAACTCACGAGTTGTATCGACGACAACTGTGACTTTGTCCGGCGCCACGCCAAGCTCTTCGATCGCGACCTGTTGCGCGACCGTATGTACGCCCTGGCCCATCTCTGTCCAGCAGTGCCTCACCTCGACATTGCCCTGCTCATCAAACAACACCGTGGCCTTGGCGATCTCGAGAAAGCCGTTGCCGAGTCCTGAGTTTTTGATACCCACACCAAGCCCGACCGCGTGACCCGCCGCAACAGCCTCGTCGTAGGCCGGACGGATAGCATCCAGGCACTGCCGAGCGCCCAGGCAACCGTCGTCCATCTCCTGTCCGGGTCCCCAGAGGTCGCCTGGCGTCACGATATTGCGACTGCGCATCTCCCAGCCGCTGATGCCAACTTGAACGGCAAGGCGGTCCATCAGCCCCTCCATCGCGAACTGTGCCTGGTTCGCACCAAAACCACGGAACGCGCCACAGACAGGATTATTCGTGCGAGCCGCGACAGCGGACACGTCGATGTTGGGGAACACATAAGGCCCACCTGCGTGGCCGGCTGCTCTCTCCAGAACTTTCATACCCACAGATGCATATGGCCCAGAGTCACCCAGCATGCGAGAGCGCAGCGCAACAAGCTTGCCGTCTTCATCACACGCAGCAGTCGCTTCAATCGCGATCGGGTGGCGCTTCGGGTGCATCAAGAAGCTCTGCTCGCGCGTCAGCGTGCAACGCACCGGTCGCTGTAGCTTGAACGCTGCCAGCGCGGTCTGCCCCTGATTGGACATGTCCTCTTTGCCGCCGAACGCGCCGCCGTTGGAAATCAGCTCAACAGACACTTCGTCGTGTGAGATGGCGAGCAGCTTGGCGATCTGATTGCGGTCGTCCCAGACACCCTGTCCACCTGAGTACACATGCAGGCCCCCGTCCTCGCGGACTTCGGCAAGAGTGGATTCCGGCTCAAGGAATGCATGCTCGATGCGTTGGGTGGTGAATGACTCGCTCACGACGTGGGCCGCTGACGCGAAGGCAGCATCAACATCGCCGCGCTCATAGATGGACGTAGACAACACGTTCCCGTCGAGTCCCCAGACGGCATCTGGGGCGCCGTCACTGACCGCGTAGGCCGCGTCGGTGATCGGAGTGTGAATGTCGTAGTCGACCACCACAAGTGCCTGCGCGTCGAGTGCCTGCTGGCGTGTCTCTGCGACGACAACCGCCATAACGTCACCCAGATACGAGGTCCTGCCGCCGACGGGTATGAACACAGGCCAGTCTTCGTGGATGATGCCGACCTTGAGTTGACCGGGCACATCGGCTGCGGTGAATGCGGCAACAACACCCGGGGCCTGTTCGGCCACGGTTGTATCAATCGCCAGGACGTCGGCCCGGGCATGACTTGTGAGTGCGAGCGCCGCGTGCAGCAAACCCTCCGGGCGCAGATCGTCAATATAGCCACGGTCACCCAATGCGAGCGCACTGGCTTCGTACTTAGCGCCACGCGAACCAATTCCACCAAGAGCCACGGGCACACTGTCGACCGACTTCGCGAGATTTTCGACCGCATCCAGAATCTTCGTGTAGCCGGTGCAGCGACAGAGGTGCCCACCCATGAAACGAGCTGCAGTACCACGGTCAAGCGCACTGCCCTTTTTGTCGAGCAAAGCTTTTGTGCGAATGAGGATGCCCGGAGTGCAGAAACCACACTGCAGAGCGCCCGTCTCAGCGAATGCCGTGGCGAGCGTGTTCCGCTCTTCAGCGGGCAGGCCCTCGAGGGTCACTACCGATTTCTGCAGGACTTTCTCCAGCGGCGTCTGGCAACTCACCTGGGCTTTGCCATCGATGAGTACAGCACAACAGCCGCACTGCCCTGACGGAGAACATCCGTCTTTGGCTGAGGTGAGGTTGAGTTCTTCGCGTAAGGCTGCCAGAAGGTTCGGGTGACTACCCGCAACTTGCACCATCTCGCCATTGACCTCGAAGCTGACCATGTCCGTCACGTTCCCAGGAACCTCACTTTTCAACAGTTTGTCAATCTAGCTATTCTTTGCATCATAGAACGCAATATCGCTCGGGCGCACAGGCACACGCGAAAGTCGATATCCAGTTGCGTTGCGGATCGCAGAAAGAACCGCGGGACCCGAGGAGATGGTGGGCGGCTCACCGATTCCTTTGGCTCCGCCCAGCGGTGCTCCCGGCTCAGGTTCCTCGATGGTCGTGATCGCCAAGTCGGGCATATCCAGCGAAGTTGGAATGAGGTAATCCGTGAACGAGGGGTTCTTGACGAGTCCGTCCTCCAGGAGAACCTCCTCCATCAGAGCCAGGCCAATTCCTTGGGCTGTTCCACCCTCCAGCTGGCCCACTACCGCCACAGGGTTCAGAACCACGCCGACGTCCTGCCCGGTGGAGAGATGTTGCAGGCGCACAAGACCGAGCTCTGGATCCACGTCGACAACGGCCCGGTGTGCCGAGAATGCGAACGACACGTGCGCGTCGCCCTGCCCATTCTCATCAAGGCGCACAGTCGGCACATGACGATGCTCGACCTCAGCCGTAAGTGACTCATCGCCCAGCAGTTCAGCCAGCGTCTGCTCATAGCCAGGCCCGCTCACGACACCATCAACGAGTGTCAGATCCTGAGCATTCACCTCTCCCGTCTGCGCCGCCCTCTCGAACAGCTGCTCGCGCACCTTCTCGCAGGCCATCTCAATGGCGCCACCAGACATCCAGGTCTGCCGACTCGCCGAGGTAGATCCAGCAGACCCGATCTGCGTGTCGACACTGTCCAGTACGACCTCATCCACGCCGAGAACCGTGCGGACAACCTGCTGCGCGATAGTGACAAAACCCTGCCCAACCTCCGCGCAGGCCGACTTCACGACCGCCTTGTCGCCGCTGAGTGTCACCGCGGCGACACTGGTGTCGTCGAAGCCTTCAGAGAACATCAAGTTCTTGAACCCGACCGCTATGCCAACTCCACGCCGCGTCTGGCCGACTGAGGTGGTCTGGCCCGCACCCCCGGGCAGAGCCATCGAGTCCGTCGCCGAGTCAAGAGCAGGTGGTAGCGGATGTGCCACGGCAGCCCGAATCACCTCTGCAACGGGAGCAGTGCCCGTCACACGCTGCCCGGTTGGCATGAGGTCACCAGTAGCCAGCGCGTTCTTGAGGCGCAGTTCCACAGGATCCATGTTCAGCGCCTCGGCCAGCAGGTCCATTTGGCTCTCATGTCCGTAACAGGTCTGAACAGCGCCAAATCCACGCATTGCACCACAGGGAGGATTGTTCGTGCGGGCCACAATTCCGTACAGCTCAACGCTGGGAACACGGTAAGGGCCGGCACAGAACGACACCGCGTTGGAGATCACCGCCGGCGAAGAAGAAACATACGCACCGCCATCGAGCACGACCTCGGCCTCAACACGCAGCAGGGTGCCATCCAGGGCGGCGTAGTGGCGGTAGTTCATCTTGGCTGGATGGCGATGCACGTGACCGTAGAAGGACTCTTCGCGGGAGTAGACCATCTTCACTGGTCGCCCGGTGTGCAGGGCGAGCATACAGATATGCACCTGCATGCTGACGTCCTCCCGCCCGCCGAACGCGCCGCCGACGCCAGCCAGCGTGAGCCTGACCTTGTCCCTGGGTAACGCGAGACAGTCGGCCACCTGCCAGTAATCCGAATGCAGCCACTGGGTCGCGAGATGTAGATCGACGCCGCCGTCCTCGCCCGGCAGAGCCATTGCAGACTCTGGTCCCAGAAAAGCCTGGTCCTGCATGCCGACCTCGTAGGAACCTTCAACCATTACAGCAGCGCTGAGATCGACTTCGCCGCGTCGAATGGTCAGCTCTCGAACGACGTTCCCGTCAGGGTGAATGTCCGGGGTGGTTTTGGCCAGGGCCGCGTCCACGAGGGGATCAAGGAGTTCGTAGGTGACGTTGATCGCCTCGACGGCGAGGCGTGCGGTCTCGGGGTGATCTGCAGCCACAACCGCTATTGCCTCCCCGACATAGCGAACGGTGTCGGTCACGAGAACCGGCTGGTCATGAAACTCAAGACCAAAGTTCTTCTCGCCCGGTATATCTTCATGGGTCAGCACCGCATAGACGCCTGGAAGTGCGAGCGCCTGAGAGATATCAAGCGCCACGACCTTGGCCGCGGCGTGCGGCGAGCGCAAGGTCTTACCCCAGAGCATGTCCCGATGCCACAGGTCAGACGAGAACTCGAACTCCCCTTTGGTCTT
>CAYUOD010000085.1:0-8302 GCA_964446225.1 uncultured Acidimicrobiales bacterium
GGCCATGGAGGAGCATTCGATGTGCCAGCCCGGTCGGCCTGCTCCCCACGGAGTGAGCCAGGAGGCTTCGCCTTCGTTGCTTGGTTTCCACAGAACGAAATCGAGAGGGTTGCGCTGGTTGGGGTCATCCGGTGAGCCTCCACGTTCGGCAGATAGGGCTATCATCTCGGCTTCGTCGAGGCCGCTCAGCTTGCCGAAGTCGTCGAACTTTGTGACATCGAAATACACGGTTCCTAAACGGCTGTATGCGTGGCCCGAATCAATGAGATCAGAAATGAACTCGATAATGTTCGGGATGCTGTCAGAGACCTTCGGCTCAGCGCAGGCCGGACGCAGATTCAGGGCCTGAGCATCGGCCCGAAACCGATCAATTTCCGCTTCCGCGAGCTCCACCGGATCTACGCCGTTCTTTCTGGCGCGCTCGTACAAGGGATCGTCTATGTCGGTGAAGTTGCGCACCATCTGTACCTCGTGGCCGAGTTCCTCAAGGCGTCGAATGAGGACGTCGTAGGCAAGGTAGGTGGCCGCGTGTCCGAGGTGGGTGCTGTCGTAAGGGGTGATCCCACAGACGTACAGCTTGACGAGTGGATCCGGAGAGAAGTCGACGACGCTTCGCTGAGCGGTGTCATAGATCTGCAGACTCATCGAACTCCTTATCGGCAAGCCAACAGCGTAGGTCCGGATGGCGATCTTTCCGCAATTTCCCGCATCGAATCTGGGTATTTCCACGACTATCCCTCCGGCTTGCTAACTTCTTGGTGGTTGGCCCAACAGCGCTCGGCGGGAGACGGTGGGATATGAGCCGTATTGGACGCAGGGCGCGGGACCTCGCTCGGCCATTCGAGAGTCGGGGCTACCGCTTTCTCTGGATTTCTCAGCTGGCCTCCCAGCTCGGGGATTGGTCGGCGCGTCTGGCGATGCAGGCTCTTGTCTACGAACAGACCGGAGACCCCGCGCGCACAGCTGCTGTGTTCGCGGTCAGTCTGCTGCCGTGGTTGGGACTGGGACAGATTTTGGCGACTCTGGGGGATCGCTTTGACCGACGCCATGTGCTTATTGCCTGTGATCTTTCGCGAGGCAGCATCTTCTTGTTGCTGGCATCGGTAGATGTCTCCTACGCAGTGCTTCTTGTTGCGGCCTTTGTCGCGGGAGCTTTTGATCCGCCGTTTGAGGCTGCCCGCTCGGCGACCATTCCTCGGGTGGCACGCGGTGATCTGTATCCGCTCGCGCTGTCTTTATCCTCGATCACGAATCAGGTCGGACTCCTCGGTGGTTACGCGCTCGGCGGAGTACTGGTAGGGCTTATCGGTGCGCAGGGCACACTCGCGCTGAACGCCGCGTCATTCGGATTTTCTGCCCTGATGCTCGTTGGACTTGGCGCCCAGCCACCGATCAAGAAGACGATGGCCACAGTCGCCGAACGCATCAGAGTCTCAGCCAGGATTATCCGTGGAGACGTGCTGGTGAGTCGGGCCCTGCTGTCGTTTGCTCTCATAGGCGGGATCGGCATGTCTATTGAGGGCCAGGCCCTGGTCTTTGCTGCGAGAATCCCAGAGCTCTCGCCAACGGCCACGGGCTTCTTCCTGGCGGCTCTTCCGGTGGGGACAGTAGTGGGAACATTCGTGCTTCGAACGAACGAATCGCCGCATCGACTCCTGAGGCTGACGGGTGTTGTTGCCTTCGTCGGAGGACTCGGTGCCCTGGTGCTGTTTCCCTTTGGAGCTGTCACGGCAGCGGGTTGGCTCGGTTACTTCATGGTCGGCGTCGCCTTCACCGCATCGGTTCCGTCCAACACGGTCGCAGGAATTCGGATTCCCGATGAGCATCGCTCGTCGGTTTTCGGCATCTTGCAGGGCGTGATTATGGGGAGCTTCAGCATCGGCATCTTTGTCGGCGGTCAGCTCGCTGGGATCTTTGGTGTGCAGGAGTTTGTGGTCGTTGCCTCTGCGCTACTTGCTCTCGTTGGTTTCTGGGCCTGGGTAAGGGCTCCCGGAGAAACTGATGCGCCAGTTGCAGGGTATGTACAGGCCAACGCCGGATAACAGATCTTGATCAGGTAAGCAGTGTTCGGTCAGCAGCCCGCCGCTGGCCGACAGGAGGGTCGCACCCATCGGGTGCGACCCTCTGCTGTCACTAGATGGTGGAGGTGGCGGGAATCGAACCCGCGTCCTTCGACGCATCAACGAGACTTCTCCGAGCGCAGTCAATACAAAGCTTTGGGCTGCGGGAGTGTATTGACAACCCCTCGCAGTCCTAGTTGACCTTCAGTGTCCCCGCTTGACCGATCAACAGAATCAGATGGGTAAGCCCTGCTAAATGGTGGCCAGACCCGCCCCGCAGGGCTAAGAACGGGAGGCCATCGCCACTGTTAAGCGGCGAGCGCGACGTTGTCGTCAGCGTTTGTGTTTTGTTTCCGACTCTTTAACGTGGATCCGGAGACCACGGCTCGCTTCTCACGCTTCAACCGTCCAAGTCGAAACCGATCACCCCCATGGTGAAAGTTGTCTGTACGCAGTCCATTGTAGACGCTGGGTGGTCTCAACTCGCGGGCGGTTTAGTGATCTGAACGTTGGCGATCGCTGAGTGCGCGCCTCGCCTCGCGATCGGCATCACGCTTGGCTATCTTCTGGCGCTGGTCGTGGAGCTTGAGTCCCTTGGCGAGCGCAAGTTCAAGTTTGGCTCGGCCGTCGAGAAAGTAGAGCGACAGCGGTATGAGAGCGAGACGGTCTTGGGCGACTCTGGCTTGGATCCGGTCGATCTCCCACTTGTGCAACAGGAGTTTGCGCTCGCGGGCAGGATCGAGCGTGACGTGGGTGGATGCGTGGGAGTAGGGCGAGATGTGCATTCCGTACACAAATATCTCGCCTAACACCACTCGGGCGAAGGACTCCGCCAGCTGGACCTTCCCATCGCGCAGGGACTTCACTTCAGAGCCACGCAGTACCAGGCCGCATTCGAACGTGTCCAGAATGTCATACTCGCGGTGGGCTCGACGGTTCTTGGTGATCAGCGTTGTCTCGGTCATTGCCCAGCAAATCTTAGGAGACGAACGCCGTCCCGCGGTGTGAAATTCGTCTCGATTGCTACAGAGGTGTGCGCTTTTGCCGTCAGATGATTAGAATCCCTAGTGAACCAGTCGGATTAGTCGGCTTTCGATTCCAACCCAGGAGAATCCAGTGAGTATCAGCGTGCGCCTACCAACCGTGCTGCGCCCCCACGCTAACGGCGAGTCCGTCGTGAGTGTGGCCGGTGACACCGTCGGAGATGTATTTGATGACCTACTCGGCCAGTTTCCTGGCATGCGTACGAACCTCATCGCCGAGGACGGTCAACTTCATCGTTTCGTAAATGTGTACGTAAACGATGAGGATGTGCGTTACCTCGATCGACTCGACACCGAGCTCGAGCAGGGTGACGAGGTAGCGATCCTTCCTGCGGTCGCTGGCGGCCTCTAGGCACAGTCCGTGGGACCCTCCAGTATTTCAAGCTCGCTGGAAAAGCCAGTGTCACAACGCCGCGCTATTGCGCGCACGGTGCTCGACCTGATTGGGGAAACTCCGCTCATCGAATTGAGTCGACTGAGTCCTAACCCTGAGGTCCGCATAGTCGGAAAGCTTGAGGGCCAGAATCCCGGCGGCTCGGTCAAGGATCGCATCGCCAAGTCGATGATTGAGGCTGCTGAAGCTGACGGTGCACTCAGTCCCGGACAGACGATCCTTGAGCCATCATCTGGCAACACCGGCATCGCTCTTGCCATGATCGCCAGGGTCAAGGGTTATCCCATCAAGATCGTGATGCCCGAGAATGTTTCGATTGAGCGTCGCCAGCTCCTCGAAGTGTTCGGTGCCGAGATCATCTCGACACCCGGCTCTGAGGGCTCGAACGGGGCAGTGCGCAGAGCCCAGGAGATAGCTGAAGAACATCCTGAGTGGGCATTTCTCTATCAGTATGCAAATATCGCGAACCCTGCTGCTCATCTTGAGGGCACAGCCCCGGAACTGTTGCGCGATTTGCCTGAGATCACACACTTCGTTGCGGGACTTGGTACGAGCGGCACACTCATGGGTTGCGGCACGTACCTGCGGGCTCACAAGCCAGACGTTCAGCTCGTCGCCGTAGAGCCCCCGATCGGTGAGTCGGTCGATGGTCTACGAAACCTGGACGACGGATACGTTCCACCTCTGTTCGAGATCTTTGATGGCCACTCTTTGCTCGACAGGAAGATGATTGTCCGTCCGCGCGAGTCAGTGCTCATGACCCGACGACTGGCCGACGAGGTTGGCGTCTTCGCTGGGATCTCCAGCGGTGCTGTTGTAGCTGGAGCGGCCAAGGTCGCGGCTTCGATCGACTCCGGGGTTATTGGCGTGGTGCTCGCCGACGGTGGCTGGAAATATCTCTCCAGCGGGGCGTGGACCGATGACATTGACGTCGTCGTCGAGCGTGCAACCAGAACTATCTACTTCTGACCGCAGACTTCCTAATCGCCCCGTAGCCTGAGTGGTGGGAGTCCTCATGGCTGAAGATCTGGATCTGGGCGACAGGTTCACAGTGCCAACCAAGTACTGGCACGCGCTCAATGACGGTCGTCTCCAGTGCGACGTGTGCCCAAGAGCATGCAAGCTTCGCGAGGGCCAGCGAGGCGTCTGTTTCGTGCGCGGTCGTGTCGAGGACCAGGTGGTGCTCGCAAGCTATGGCAGGTCAAGTGGATTCTGTGTAGACCCGATCGAGAAGAAGCCACTGAACCATTTTCTTCCCGGTACCTCGGTATTTTCTTTCGGTACTGCTGGTTGCAATCTCGCGTGCCGCTTCTGTCAGAACTGGGATATCTCAAAGTCGAAGCAGACCGACACGCTCGCCGAGTCCGCCAGTCCGACGGACATCGCCGAGACAGCGCGGCAGCTTGGTTGTGCGAGCGTCGCGTTCACCTATAACGATCCGACCGTGTTCATGGAGTACGCGATTGACACTGCGCTGGCTTGTCGGGAGCAAGGCATCAGAAGTGTTGGGGTCACCGCTGGATACATGAACCCTGATCCGCGGCAGGATCTGTACAGCGTGCTGGATGCTGTCAACGTTGACCTGAAGGGATTCACCGAGGAGTTCTACCGGCATGTCGCGATGGCGTCGCTCGCGCCGGTGCTGGAGACGCTCGAGTACCTGGTGAACGAGACGAATACCTGGACCGAGGTGACGACTCTGCTCATTCCGGGGCTGAATGATTCGGAGGCTGAACTCCACGGTCTCACAGAATGGTTCGTGGATCGGCTAGGTCCCTCGGTACCGCTTCATTTCACGGCCTTTCATCCGGACTACAAGATGACCGATGTACCCCACACCACGGTGGATTCACTCCGCCGTGCTCGCAGCATTGCCCTTGAAGCGGGACTCCAACATGTATACACCGGCAACGTTTTTGACTCAGAGGGTGATACGACGAGTTGTGCGACATGCGGAAACTTTGTGGTTATCCGAAGTTGGTACAAAATCGTCGAGTACGAACTCGATGAACTCGGGAGATGCGGTGATTGTGGAGCGCAGCTTGCTGGCGTCTTTGATGGTCCCGTTGGTACCTGGGGGAGGCGTCGACAGCCGGTTACGGTCCTGAGGCATAAGTGAGTGTGCGAGAGGCGGCGGTGGCTGGACGGTTCTACCCCTCCAACCCTGATGAGCTGGCGGCGACTGTGGACGCGCTGGTCGATCAGCCTCGCCCGGGTCACCAGCCCAGGGCTCTGATCGTCCCGCATGCGGGTTACCGCTTCTCCGGGGCACTCGCGGGCTCTGCCTATTCGCTCGATCTTGATTGGGTTGAGCATGTCGTGATTATCGGTCCCAATCACACGGTGCCCCTGCGTGGCGCAGCCTTGACAGCACATGAGTTGTGGAGAACCCCGCTCGGATCCGTCGCTATAGATCAGACTGAAGTGGCTCGCCTCGCGAAAAGGTCCGATACTGTCGTCGCTGATGGCGCACATCGTGACGAGCATTGCCTCGAGGTCCAGCTTCCTTTCTTGCAGCGGGTGTTGACAGCGGACTTCGATATTGTGCCGCTGCTCATCGGCGAGATGCATCCCGAAGCCGCTGCGTCGCTGATCCGCGACTGCTGGCACAAGGAGCACACACTCTTGGTGCTGAGCACTGACCTGAGCCACTACCTCAGCTACACAGCTGCGCGCGAGACCGACGCGTCAACTGCAGATGCGATCCTGCATGCCAAGCCCGATGCCATCGGGGTCGGTTCAGCCTGTGGACGCTATCCGCTGCGGGGCCTACTGCGAGTTGCTGCTGAAGATGGCCTGCGGATTGAACAACTTGGTCTGTGTAACTCAGGTGACATGGTTGGCGACCGGGATCGGGTCGTGGGTTATGGGGCCTTTGCGGTTTATGAGGGCATGGCATGATGTCCCACCCCCTGTTGGTTGTTGCGCGCGATTCGATCTGTGCAGCGGTTCGGGCTGAGCCCTACGCCCCGAATCTCGACGGGATGCCGCCTGAATTGTGTGCGCCCGGGAAGAGTTTTGTCACCCTTACGAAGCACGGGCGCCTGCGCGGTTGCATCGGCTCACTCGAAGCGCGGGAACCTCTGCTGAATGACGTTGCAGCGAACGCCCGTAAGGCGTCGCGTGATCCGAGGTTCTCGCCAGTAGTAGGTGCGGAGGTCGAGGAACTCGAGATTGAGGTTTCGATCCTTGGGGAGCCCGAGCCCATCCCGGCGCGGGACTACGACCACCTGGTGCAGATGGTGAGTCGACGCCGCGATGGCCTGGTTGTCCGGGCAGGGGAGTCGCGGGCAGTGTTCCTGCCAGCGGTCTGGGAGGACCTGAGCGAGGCCGGGACTTTCGTGGATGCGCTGTGGCGCAAGGCCGGACTGGTCTCCGGTTCATGGCCGGCTCACATTCGCCTTGAGCGATTCACGACAAGGACACTCGGACCCAGGCACATCTCGAAGATCTGATCACCGCTGAGTAGGGTTATCTCGTGAACTTTCCCCAGCGCAGACTCCGTCGCCTCCGAACTACACCTGCAATGCGCCGAATGGTCGCCGAGACCCAGCTGAGTGTCAATGATCTTGTTGCGCCGTTGTTTGTACGAGAAGGCATCGCAGAACCACAGCCGATACATTCATTGCCCGGCGTCGAGCAGCACACGGTCGAATCCCTTGTTGCTGAGGTGTCGCAACTTCGTGACCTCGGAGTACCCGGTGTGATCTTGTTTGGTGTGCCTGAGGCCAAGGACGAGACTGGCTCGGGCGCCTGGGCGCCGATGGGCATCGCCCAGGTCGCGCTGAGAGCGGTCATTGACGCCGTCGGGTCGGAGATGGTTGTCATGGCTGACGTCTGCGTTGATGAGTACACGAGTCATGGCCACTGCGGCATCGTCGGCGCGAACGGTGATGTCGACAACGACGCGACTCTGGAGTTGTACGCCCGGACGGCGGTGGCCCAGGCTGACGCGGGAGCCCATGTCGTTGCCCCCTCAGGAATGATGGATGGCCAGGTCGCCGCGATCCGCGCCGCGCTTGACGGTTCTGGCCATGAGATGGTGTCGATCATGGCCTACTCCGCCAAGTATGCGTCGAGTCTGTATGGGCCGTTTCGAGATGCTGTGGATGTCTCCATTGCCGACGGTGGCAACCGCAAGGGATACCAGCAGGACTTCCGTAACGTGCGCGAGGCGCTCGAGGAGACGCGGCTGGATTTGGCTGAGGGTGCTGACCTCGTCATGGTGAAGCCTGGTCTGGCCTATTTGGATGTGATCGTCAAGGTACGGGAGATGGCGGATGTTCCCGTGGCTGCCTATCACGTGTCAGGCGAGTACGCGATGATCAAGGCCGCGGGAGCCAATGGTTGGATAGATGCCGAGGCTGTTGGCTTCGAGCATCTCAGCGCGCTCAAGCGGGCCGGTGCAGATGTGATCCTCACCTATCTGGCAAAAGAGGTCGCATCGGCTCTGCAGGACTGATGCCTGACAGCGCAGGTGTAGAGGTCGGCGTCGGACCATGTCCCAAGCCCTGGCCCAGCGGAGAACAATACGACCCAGAACTGCTCGCGCTGGGTGACAGGCGAAATGTTCTGGACCAGTACCGCTACTGGTCTGTCGCAGCGATCCGTGCCGATCTGGATACCCGTCGCCACAGTTTTCATGTTGCGATTGAGAACTGGCAGCACGATTTCAATATCGGAACCGTGGTGCGGAACGCCAATGCCTTCATGGCGGCTGCGGTGCACATAGTGGGACGTCGGAAGTGGAACCGGCGGGGAGCCATGGTGACCGACCGCTATCAGCACATCCATCACCATGCCAC
>CAYUOD010000086.1:0-8268 GCA_964446225.1 uncultured Acidimicrobiales bacterium
GCATCGCGGTGGCCTGGCGCCAGCCGTTGTTGTACTCACCAATGAGCCAGTCCGCGGGAAGTCTCACATCGCTGAAGAAGACTTCGTTGAAGTGTTTGCCACCATCGATCTGATGAATGGGTCGGATCTCGACCCCGGGCGCATGCATGTCGATGATGAACATTGAGATGCCCGCATGTTTGGACTTCTCTGGATCGGTGCGAGCAATGATCACGCCGAATTCGGACTCATGAGCCAGTGTGGTCCAGACCTTCTGCCCATTGATGGTCCATTCGTCACCGTCGCGTTCGGCCTTAGTCTGCAGACTCGCCACATCGGACCCAGCTCCCGGTTCAGAGAACATCTGACACCACATGGAACTACCCGAGATCATGTCGGGCATGAACTGACGCTTCTGTTCTTCGGTGCCGAACTCGTTGAGAACAGGCAGGCACATCCCGTGGCTGATTACGAACTCAGCGCCCATGGCGGGAAACTGTGCAGCCTCAGAGCGGTAGATGCGCTCGTGCTCGGGCGTAAGACCTGCTCCGCCGTACTGCTCGTCATAGATGAGGCCCGCTAGCCCAGCGGCGGTCCGCGCAGCCTGAAACTCGCGCGCTGCCTTCACGTCTCGCCCGATTCCTGAGATCGTATTGGCGCTGAGGAACTCTCTGCACCGAAGGCGAAACGCCTCAGATTCTTCACCAGTCATCGATTCGGCCATCTCATCTCGCTTTGGCTCGTGGATGATTGTATGGTTGCATACAATCATGAGCGCTACAAACTCGCGGCAAACTTGGCCCGAGACCTCCCACGAACTTGACGCACCACCATGGCTGCGTATTGAGAGCACCCTCATGGCAGCATCGCGAGGAATCCGAGAACTCTACGACCAGCGTCTGGCAACTCTGGATCTCAACTTGAGTCTGGCCAGCCTGCTCTCCTATGTTGGCGACTATGGCCCCGTCAACCAGACCCGTTTGGCTGAACATCTCGGGCAGGGCCGCGCCGTCACAGGCACACAGATCGACCGCCTCGAGACACAAGGACTCATCGAGCGACAACCCGATCCCGCTGACCGCCGTGTCTGGCTTATCGCAATCACCAAACCAGGTGAACGCCTCGCCGCAACAGTCGCCGAAATCGACGTTGTCGTACGCGGCGAACTCAGAGTCGGCATCCCCCGTAGCGACCGTCAACTTCTGGCCGACCTCCTTCTCAGGCTGCAACGCAACATATCTGCAGCTGCCAATAACGATCCAGCCAACAGACTCAATCAAATATCGGAGATACCTCAATGACTAACGCAGTCATCGTCGATGCTGTGCGCACCCCCGGAGGCCGCCGCAACGGCCAACTCCAGGACTGGCACCCCGCAGACCTCGCAGCTCACGTACTCAAGGCCATTGCCGAGCGAAACAATCTTGATCCGGCCATGGTGGACGATGTCATCATGGGCTGCGTCATGCAGGTCGGTGAGCAGTCCCTCAATATCGGACGCAGCGCTGTGCTTGCCGCCGGCTGGCCCGAGACGGTACCGGCGACCACAGTCGACCGCCAGTGTGGATCAAGCCAGCAGGCACTCCACTTTGCCGCCCAGGGCGTGATCGCCGGCGCCTACGACATCGTGGTCGCTGCAGGCGTGGAAGTCATGACGCGCACACCCATGGGAGCCTCAGTCGTACGAGATCTCGGCTTCCCGTTCCCCCAGAGCATGCTGGACCGCTATGAGGAGTCCGGTCTCCCAAATCAGGGCATTGGCGCAGAAATGATCGCCGACGAGTACGGCATATCCCGCGAGGACCTCGACGCCTTCGGGGCCGAGAGCCAACGCCGAGCAGCTCAGGCCACCGCCGAAGGGCGCTTCGAGCACGAGATCGTGCCGGTCCCAATTCAAGTGGACGGCGAGACCGTACAGATGACAAGCGACGAGGGCATCCGCGAAGGCACAACGCCCGAGAAGCTCGCCAACCTCAAGCCAGCGTTCAAAGAGGATGGCAAGGTGACAGCCGGTAACTCCTCGCAGATCAGTGACGGGGCCTCGGCAGTACTCATCATGAGCGAAGAGAAGGCCGCCGAGCTTGGCCTCAAACCACGCGCCCGCTTCCACAGCTTCGCCGTCGTGGGAACCGACCCCGTGACCATGCTGAAGGGGCCGATTCCGGCCACCGAAAAGATCATGGAACGCTCGGGTCTCACCATGGAAGACATCGACCTGTTCGAGGTCAACGAGGCATTCGCCTCTGTAGTTCTGGCCTGGCAGAAAGAGCACGATGCGGATCTCTCCAAGACCAACGTCAACGGCGGAGCAATCGCACTGGGCCATCCACTCGGCAGCTCCGGTACCAAGCTCATGACCACACTCGTAAATGAACTTGAGCGCACTGGTGGTCGCTACGGTATGCAGACCATGTGCGAAGGCGGCGGACTCGCCAATGCCACAATCATCGAAAGGCTCGATTGATGCCCAGATTTAGTCTCGAAGACGTATCAGCAATTGTCACCGGCGGCGCATCAGGCATCGGCGAGGCCTCGGCGCGACAGCTTGCTGACCTCGGAGCACACGTAGTCATCGCCGACCTCAATGAGGAACGCGGCAAGGCCATCGCCTCAGAGATCGGCGGACTCTTCGTCAAGTGCGACGTCTCAAGCGAGGAAGACGGAGCCGCAGCTGTGGCTGCAGCATCCGAGATGGGGCCACTTCGTGTTCTCGTGAACTCAGCCGGGCTTGGCATGGCAGGACGCACAGTCGACCGCAACAACGAACCGATGGCTCAAGGCACCTTCGACTTCGTCATCAAGGTGAATCTTCTGGGTTCGTTCAATATGTTGCGCCTCGCAGCTGCCGCGATGGCCAAGACCGACACTGTCGACGCGGACGGCAACCGAGGAGTCATTATCAATATGGCTTCGGCAGCTGCGTTCGACGGGCAGATCGGACAGGCCGCCTACTCGGCATCGAAGGGCGGAATCGTCGGCATGACTCTTCCCATCGCGCGAGATCTATCGGCCATTGGCGTACGTGTGAACACTGTCGCACCGGGTCTCATTGACACCCCGATCTACGGAGAGGGCGAAGCCTCAGAGGCGTTCAAGGACCACCTCGGCAAGTCGGTGTTGTTCCCTAAGAGGCTCGGTTCCGCAGAGGAGCTCGCCTTCATGGTCACCGACCTCATCACGAACCCGTACATGAACGCAGAGGTCGTACGTGTGGACGGCGGCATCAGGATGCCCCCAAAGTAGTCAGGTCAATCGCACCACTTCGCCGGACAGCTTCCAGGTCGCCATGTTCTCTCGCCTCTGGTGGTTGTCTTCGTTGACCAAATGAGCCTTGTTAGGCCTCAAACCCGTGCGCCGGAAGAGGGGTAAATACGCCCATCTCCGGCGGTCCGGCCATGAGGGGCCCGAATGACGCCATCGCCTGCTTCATGGCGTCGTTCTCGCCCTGGGCCGCCATCCCAGCGTGATCGGTGAACAGCGCGAAGAATGCGTAATTCGTGCCTTCGCCGCGATGATAGGAGTAGATCTCGATTCCAGGCACATCAGGTGCCGCCGCTGTAAACGCCGCAATCGCTGCATCCATCTCGTCGTTCTTTCCTTCGAGGCAGTTGAAAGTTCCTACCATCGCAACCTTTGACATCTTGATATCTCCTTCGCGATCCACGACCGCTAGCTGTCTCGGCGCCTTGCCGATACTCATACTACGAACGGCTCCCGAAGTATCGACAGACAGGCTAAGGAAATCTGGGCACCGCTTGCGTCAGCCCAGAGCCGGGTCCTCGCAGACATGAGCATCTGGTGCACTCTGTGGATTAAAGATGCGCGGCAGCCCCACAAAACCAGAGCCAGGTTCGGATGAGGTGAGGAAGGCCTCGACGGCATCCGCCACCGCAGTTCCGGCGACCTGCACATACTCCGAGGTCGCAAATAGCTCAGCCTCAGCGCGGTTTGAGATGTAGCCGAGTTCCAGGAGTGCCGTTGTCGTCGCTGGTCGCCGAATCATGCCATAGGCGTCGGTGCCGCGGCTATTGAGAACCCGCATCACCCCGGCGTCCACCGCAGCAGTCCAGCGAACATCATCAAACCCGTCAAGAGCATCACTCACATAGGCCTGAAGCAACCCGCCAAGACGAGACGAGTCTGCTGACCCCGACTGCACATAGACCTCTGTTCCGGGAGAATCGGACAATGCCCCATTCGGCGCGTTGTGATGAATCGACACCATGAGGCGAGCCCCGAGATTGTCTGCGAATGCCGAACGGACCTCCAGTGTCGTCGCGTAGTTTGCCGACCGAGTGGACGCGGCGATGATTCCGCGATTGTCCAACTCTGCGAGTACAGCGCCCGTAACCCGCAGATTCAGGTCTGACTCGACAAGGCCGTTCGGCCCAACCGCGCCTGTGCTGATGGGACCACCGTGACCGGGGTCAACCACAACTTCCACATTCCGCAGCTGAGTGCCCCCGGACACAAAGTCGAGCGCTCCACACGGAGTACGCACGACCATCTGCGAACCGGCACTGCCAAGCACAGACACCGGAACACCCGTGCCGGAGATAAGTCCCCTCACGGGACCCACCTCGATGCTTTCAAATTCGTCGCCGACCGACGCCGCCTCATCTGCATGTGACGAAACTGAGGTTTCCGACCTCAGTGGCACCGTGGTTGTCGAAGAAGCAGCCGCGAGTGAGACATCTTTGGATGTGGCTCCGCAACCAGAAGCGAACAGCGCCAGCACCACGCAACCCACCAATCCTCGCCGACGCATCATTGAGCAAGACTATCGACTCACCCTCAGACGGTCCTGTTGCGGATCACAAACTGCTCCAAGCTCCTCGCGAGCTGCTGCCAGCGCTACGTGCTGATCTCGAACTCCGAGATAGAGCGGGCTCGGCTTGCGTCAATACGATCACCAAGGGCGCCGGCGCCCTGCTCGGCGGCACAAGCTGCAGCAGCTCTCAGGAGGTCGTCGACTTTCTGCGTTGGGGACCCAAGTCCGCGCTGCACCTCGGCTTGCAGCCGCATAAGTTCGGCCTCCCAGAAATGCTCGCCCACGTCCTCAGCGAGAACGAGTGCGTCATGAAGCGTCTGCTTTGCGGCGAACAGGTCTCCACTGCTCGCTTCTGCATGAGCGACGAGGCCGAGAAAGTAAGTCATGCCCAGGCGTGAACCTTGTGCCTGCCAATCAGTGAGCCCGGAGCGCATCTCTTCAACCTTGGAGACGCCTTCCTGCTGGGATTCGCCCCATGCAAGCAACACCTTGGCCCAGCCAACCCAGAAGAGGTAGCCATGCTCCTCGGCGTGTGCAAGACCCTGTTCGGCTCGCTCAATCGTGGCAAGAGAGTCTCCTTCGAACTGACACAACCACGCATCGAAGCAGAGCGCCAGGCCAAGCGTGAACGGGTGATCGAGGCGACGGGCCACCGCCATCGCGTTATCACTGAGTCGCCGAGCCGTCTTCTCACTGCCAACGATCCACGATGACCACGCCGCGTACGAATGGCAGGCCACAATTGGATCTACGACATCGTTGAGTCCTCGAAGATACGCGCCTGGGCGATCAGCGTCAGGGGCACTCATGGCAAACTGGAGATGCTCGAGGGCCGCTCGCTGATCCAGTCCGACGTAGAACATCAGGCTCCCCGTTGCGCGACGAGAGCCGACCGTGAGTTCGACGCGATCGGGAGAGGCATCAGCCAGATTCCGCAACCGCCCCGCGAGCTGCTCTGCCTTGTCGTACTCAGCTTGGAGCAAGCGGGTTCGGAACAATCCGTACAGGGCCGAATACACATGAGCGTTGTCGCCGATCGATCCTGAGAGTTCCTGTGCACGCTCATAGAGTTCATCGGCCTCCGGTGAGCCGTATCCAAGGGTGGCGGTGGTCGGGACGCCCAAACTCACCAGGATTTCCATCTCATAGGCATCACGCTGGCCGCCATCGGGAAACTCCTCCAGAAGCGTCCGGGCCAGGCGGAGGTGCGTGAGGGCTTCACCGTGGGCGGAGATCGCAATCGCGCGTTCCCCAGCTCTCAGATAGTACGGAAGAGCGCGAACCGCTTCTCCAGCAAGCTGGAGGTGGCGGGCCAGGACCTCAGGCTCAGTGACACTTCGATCGATAAAGCGTTGTTCGAGTACATCCGCCACGCGAGCGTGAAGCTGCTTCTGGGACGAGCGGAGCATCGACCTGTACGCAACTTCTTGTTGCAGCACATGACGAAAGCGGTATACGGAGCGAGTTCCGATTCCACGCCGAACGATCATCCCGGATTCGAGCAACAGATTGACATCGAGCAGGAACTGGGCCTGACTGAGCCCGCTTACTTCTCTGAGCAACCCCTCCGGCGCCTCGCGTCCAATAATCGACAGGACTCTCAGCAGATCGGCTTCTGGGCCGAGGCGATCAATACGGGCGAGCAGTGAGTCGCTGAGAGTCGCCGGCACGCTCGGAACGAGATCGGTAGCGCTCGCGAGGACGAGATGCGTCAGCTCCTCGACGAATAGCGGAACCCCCTCCGCTCGTTCTGAGATCTGGCCCACGAGGTCCCGTCCGCGTCGGTTAGTTCCGGCCACCGCATAGATGATGGACTCGACATCCTCAGTGGAAAGCCGCTCCAGGTCGACCTGCTCGTGATGAGGAGAGGCGGGAATGTCGGCGGTGTAGTTCGACCGATGCGTGACAATAGCCATGACCTCACTGGCCTGATCAGGTCCAATGAACCGTTGTATCAACTCGGCGCTCGTGTCGTCTATCCACTGGATGTCGTCAACTACGAGAAGCACCGGCTGACGCTCTGCTCTCGCTTCAATGAGTTGTGTGAGTACGTCGAGCGTGTGCTGACGGACACGATCGGCCGAACTCTCAACGGATCGATAGTGCTCAAGTACCGGGATGCCAAGGAGGTCGGCAATCACGGGCACAGCCAGCTCACGCTGCGTGCCGCACTCGTCAGCGAATTGCTCAGCGCTGCCGAGGCTGATCTCTCCCGATGCTGCGACCATCGACCGACGCAGGTACTCAGCGACTGCGTACAAGCTGCTCGACTGGTGCAGTGTCGAACAGCGAAACTCAATATCGATGCCACCATCAGCACGGACTCGGTCCACGAGTTCGCGCACGAGGCGCGTCTTGCCGATGCCTGGCTCTCCAGATACCCAGACAACCTGGGGATCACCCAGTTGGGTCCGGCGCCAGGCCCCCACAAGTCGGTCGAACTCGTGGTTTCGGCCAACCATTGGCGTGAGGCGCTGCTCGGCGGAGGCCAGATCAAATCGATCCGTCGCTCCGGTGTCACCGACCGGGGTGAACAGCTCGTGTGCCTTGGCCACGCCCTTGAGCTCGTGACGCCCCAGCGACCGGAACTCGATGAATCCCTCACATTCATCTCGAACAGCTCGGCTTACTGCGACAGTGCCCGGCTTGGCGGCGCCCTCGACCCGGGCCGCGATATTTGGGGTGTCTCCAATCACGTCATGCAGCTGGCGAGTGTCCCCGGCGCCCATGTCGCTCACAACGGTCACACCGCTGTGCAAGCCGACGCGAACCTCAAGTTCGGGATAGTCCTGTCGCAGTTCGGCCACCGCATCCACGATCTGCACACCGACGCGAACCGCGTGAACGCTGGCCTGTTCATCGGCGATCGGATAGCCGAAGTAGGCGATGATGCCATCCCCCATGAAGTTTCCGATGCATCCTCCGCCCCCCTCAATGGCCGCCACCGCCACTTCCTGATAGGCGAGAACCAGCGCTCTGAGCTCCTCTGGATCGAGCTCGCCCGACATCGACGTCGAGCCAACAAGATCGCAGAACATGAGAGTCATATGACGCCGCTCACCGTGAACTGAGACCCTCACGGGATCGCCATCAGGTGCTTCGTCTGAATCAGACTGCTCCAGAAGGGCGCTCTTTGACTCGCCCCGCGGCGCCCCGCACTCATGACAAAACCGATTCTTGGCATCATTGTCCGTCGCACAGTCGACGCAGCCCCAAGCCAGTGTGCTGCCACACTGACCACAGAATTTTGCCCCTTCGACCGCACTGGTGTCGCACGTTTCACACTTCACACCAGATGAAGGTACCAACTGCCGCGATCTTTTGTATACAAAAGTTGATTGCTGCGAATTCAGTCCGCTCAGAATGACAACCACACAGGCCGACCAAGCAACACGCTCAGCGTTTCGCAACGCAAAAGAACGCTGCTCCCGATACCCTCGGCCTCTGAACCGACAGGTTCAGCGTATGCGGCGAGGGGAAACGCATGACAGGACAGGTTGACCAGTCCAAACTCTTCC
>CAYUOD010000087.1:0-8262 GCA_964446225.1 uncultured Acidimicrobiales bacterium
GGCCTGGAGCCAGCCACGACATATCGGTTGAGAATCACCGCCTTTGATCACAACGGCAACCAGACTGAGCGTCTGCTCCAGGCGACAACACTTGGTATTGGTGCAGCGCAGGCAGGGGATGCCGCCGTTGGCGACACCGTTTTTGATATCTGGTACGGCGGCAATCAGAAGTTTGGAAAGACGGGCACTCCACAGCGCTGGGTGAACATTCTGGGTAAGGTCAGCGACCCGCAGGGGATCAAGAAGCTTGAATACAAGATCGGTGGCGGTGGTTACAAGACCTTGAGCGTTGGCGCTGATCTCAGACGTCTCGCTGGTAAAGGTGACTTCAACGCTGACATCCTTGGCAGCAAAATTGGGACGGGCACCAGGACGATCACGCTCAGAGTCACAGATAACAAGGGCAAGAAGCAGACGAAGCAGTTGAAGGTTGAGCGCCGGACGGCGAACAAGTGGCCGCTTCCGTACGCCATCAACTGGTCGGCATTGAATGCGACAACGGACGCCTTGCAGGTTGTGGACGGGAAGTGGGTACTCGAGAACAATTCTCTCACCCTGGGGAATCTCGACGTCGGCTATGACAGGCTCGCGGCTCTCGGGGATACGTCGTGGAAGAGCTACGAGGTACTCGTCCCTTTCACCGTGAATTCGATAAGCCCCAACGCTGACGATGCGCCGAGTAATGGTCCCGGTGTCGGTGTCATCATGCACTGGAACGGTCACAACAAGTCGCTGGAGCCAACCGCGCAGCCTCTGGTCGGCTTCAAGCCCCTGAGTGGACCCGATCCGACTCCTCTGGGTTCGATTCTCTGGTGGCATGACACGAAGAATCAAAGCGCGAAAATGCAGATCACCGATCAATACGGGGCGCCAGCCGTTGACAAGCCGTTCGGTTTACAAGTGGGCAAGCAGTACTTCATTCGTGCCCGTGGCGTGGTGGGCTCTTCGGGTGTGACCTACTCCATGAAGTTATGGGGGGCAGGGGCCACGGAGCCTCAGGCCTGGAGCCTGACCTACAAGGCCGGAAAGAAGGACCGAGAACCACAGAGCGGCTCTCTTGTGCTGGTGTCACATGAAGTTGATGTGAGCTATGGCAACATCATCGTGACACCTGCTGGAAGTGCGAGAGCAGCTAAGCCGGTAGTCACGCCAGGTTCAGGGGTTGTCGCCGTTGGCAAGAAGATCAAGCTCTCCTCCTCTACGAGCGGCGCGAAGATCTACTACACGGTTGATGGGTCGGCACCGAGTCCTTTCTCAGCGAAGTATTCGGGACCGTTTACCTTGAGCAGCAGCGCGACGGTGCGTGCGATTGCGTACGCCGTCGGATTTGATCCATCGCCCGTGGCGGCTGCGGCACTCAGTGTTAATGGGCCGCCGGTCGTTACGACTGGCGCTGAGGTGGCGGTCGGGGTCGGCCGGTCAGTAAGCATCAAGTCGACGGTTACTGACGACGGCATCTCGAAGCCGCTCACCGTGAAGTGGGTGAAGACAAGTGGCCCGGGCACGGTTATCTTCGCAGCGCCCGGTTCAGCAACTACCACGGCGACCTTCTCCAAGATTGGGACATATCTGTTGACGGTGACCGCCAGTGACGGTGCTTTGAGTGACGCTGCGACATTGTCGGTGGTTGTGAGCGCACAGGCGCCAGCACCATCCAAGCTGGGGTATTGGATGCTCGAAGCCGATGGTGATATTTACGGCTTTGGAGATTCGTCGTCGTTTACCGCGTTGTCTCTGTTTGGTGCAACGGCCCTTGGGTTTGATCGCTCAGACGATGGTGGCGCACTCTGGATCTTGGACAGTTCAGGGCAGGTACATGTCCGCGGTACAGCAAAGCACTTCGGCAACGTTGACCCCGGTGCGCTCAGCGGCGGCGAGTCTGTAGCGAGCATCTCGGTCACTCCCTCAGGCAAGGGTTACTGGGTATTCACTGATCGGGGTCGTGCGTTGAACTTCGGTGACGCGGCGCACTTCGGTGATCTTCCGGCTCTTGGGATCATCCCCGCGGGTCCGGTGGTGGCTTCGTCTTCGACGCCTTCTGGCGAGGGCTACTACATGCTGGGCTCCGACGGCGGCGTGTTCGCGTTTGGAGACGCAAAGTTCGTTGGCTCCATCCCAGAAGTACTGCCGCCTGGGGCGTTGGCCTGTCCAATCGTTGGACTGGTGCCTGTGCCGACGGGCGACGGTTACTGGATGGTCGCCTGCGATGGAGGTGTGTTCGCGTTTGGCAACGCGCCGTTCGTGGGGTCGATTCCAGCGGTATTGCCAGCAGGGACGACTCTCAACTCGCCCATAAATGGCTTGGTGCCCTACGGCGCTGGGTATCTCATGGTGGCGTCCGACGGCGGCGTGTTCACCTTCTCTGATCAGGATTTCCTGGGCAGTCTTGGCAACGTTCCACTGAACAGTGCCATAACTGCGATCACAGCGTTCGTTGTCGCTTAGCAGCGAGCGACTGCCAGTAGTTCCTTAGGTAAGCGGGAGATAACGCAGATAGTGGCCGCGCGCCAGCCGGTATTTGACGAAGAGTGGTAGATTCTGCTCGGGGTCGAGCGGGACTCCCAGACTGACGCGGGAGATTTTGAAGCTGTGAACGTGGCGGATGCCAGGATCATGCGCCGCTGGTGTTTTATGCATCTTGGCGTAGCGATGAGCCTCGTGCTGCTTGTGAGTCTGCTTGGAGTCGAGCAGGCCGCAGGCTCAGCCTCTGTGCTGTCAGTGGACCCGCTGGCCCAATCAGGGGGTCCAGTCGCCGCACCCGCCAATGGACCAGTAGCCCAACTGGAGTCCTGGGACGAGTTTGGTCCTGGTGAGTTCTTCTACGCTGGTGAGCAGGTCATCATCAGTGTCTCGGACGAGGCTGTGGACAGGCCCTGGTCGTTGACTGGCCCGGCCTCGGCTCTGCTTCGGACCCCGGCAGCAGCGGACGTTCTGATCGAGACCCGAATCGAGGTTCTGCCCTACGAGGCCCAGCAGATGGCTGGCATTCTGATCTTGGCCGAAGCGGGCGGGATACTCCGCTTCGATATTGTTCGCGATGGGCAGGGACTGCGTCTTCGACGTACGTCAGATCCAGGGACGAACCAGGAATCCTCTGAGTCGGTTCCGTTTCAGGAGCCCGCGCTGGACCGGCTCATTTTGCGGGTCTCTCAGACTGGCGACCGCTGGAGCATCTCCACGTCAACTGATGGAGTGACATGGCTGAGTTGGCCGTCGCTGGCTGCGACTCTCGAGGGCATGGCAGATCGTGTGGGACCGTTCGCCGCACGAGATGGTGGTTCGACTGCGAATTTTGGAGCGCCGTACTCGGCGGTATTTGACAATTTTTCGGTCGGCCAGAGTGATCTGCAGACCCAGGAGCGAGACGTCACGCCACCAGCGATAGTAGACGTAGGTGTGAGCAGATCGTCCACCTCGTTAGCCGTCACCTGGGCTACAAATGAGCCCACAGTAAGTCACGTCGAGTGGGGGCTTGCAGGGTTTCCTAACGATGAGGGTACCGGGTCGCTGGACCTATCGAATCGGGCGTTACTGTCCGGGCTGGAACCAGCGACGAGGTATCAGCTGCGGATCACGGCAAGAGATCACAGCGGGAACGAAGTAGAGAGGTATCTACGTGCGACAACGCAGGCCGAAGGTGTTCCGGGTCTGCAGCGTGCCGGAGCCGCTGCCGCCGGCAGCGACACGGTCTTTGATGTCTGGTACGGCGACAGTCAGAAGTTTGGAAAGCGTGGGAGACCTCAGCGTTGGGTGAACATTCTCGGCAAGGTCAGCGACGCGGATGGCATCGCAAAACTTGAGTACAAGATCGGTGGTGGCAACTACCGCGAGCTGAGTATTGGCGCCGACCTGAGGCGACTGGCAGGCGCAGGCGACTTCAATGCCGACATCCTCGCCACGGATCTCGCGCTCGGAGGCAACGTTGTCACCCTCAGGCTGACGGATTTACTGGGTAACCGCCAGATGCATGACCTCCAGGTTGAGCGACGCAGCGCAAACACCTGGCCACTGCCCTACGCCGTTAACTGGTCGGCCGCAAGCTCTGTATCGGACAAGGTTCAGGTTGTTGATGGTAACTGGGTGTTGGAGAACGACTCCCTGACGCTGGGGAACCTTGATGTTGGTTATGACAGGCTCGCAGCGATAGGTGACACCTCATGGACGAGCTACGAGGCCCTTGTTCCTTTCACGGTAAATTCCATCAGCCCCAACGCCAACGCCTCTCCCAGCGGCGGGCCGGGCGTAGGTGTCATCATGCACTGGAACGGGCACAACGACGACATCGATCCCACCGCCCAACCGCTGGTCGGCTTCAGACCCAAGGCCGGCCCTGACCCGACGCCACTCGGATCGATCATGTGGTGGCGCAAACCCAAGAATAAGAGCGAGCAGCTGCAGATCGCTGATCATTATGGGTTTTCTGCAGCAGCGGATACGAACTTCTCTCTGCAGGTTGGGAAACAGTACAAGCTCAGGGCGCGTGCGCTTGTGGGAGCGGCTGGTGTGACCTACTCAATGAAGATGTGGCGGTCGAATCAGGCAGAACCGCAGAACTGGAGCCTCACCTACAGCGCCGGAAAAGATGACCGCGAACCGCAGAGCGGCTCTCTGGTACTGGTCTCACATGAGGTGGACGTGAGCTATGGGAATATCTCCGTGACGCCCATTAATGCCAGTGAAGCGGCGGCTCCGGCGTTCTCGATCCCTGAGGGAATCGTGGATGACGATCAACAGATTGTTTTGTCGAGCAGTACGCCGGGCGCCACGATCTACTACACAGTTGACGGCTCACAGCCAACAGCTCAGTCAACGCAGTACATCGGTGCTTTCAGCCTCTCTGCTGACGCAGAGATAGAGGCGGTTGCCTATGCAGATGGATTTGATCCCTCTGCGATTTCGAGCGCCAGCTACGTGGTGAACAGCGCGCCCGCTGTTACCGTCGAACCAGGTTTTTCGGTGGCGGTGGGAGTTCAGACGGATCTCGTTGCGACTGTCATCGATGACGGCGTCACGGGCGAGCTTTCACTGCTCTGGTCAAAGCAGAGCGGGCCCGGCGCCGTGTCGTTCACGACGCGTCGTAGGGCGACCACGAAGGTGACCTTCTCGGCGCCTGGTACCTATCTCGTGAGATTCAGAGCAGACGATGGCCGCCTGCAAGATGTGGCCAGAGTGTCGGTTCAGGTGACCGCTCCGCCGACTACGACCACGACGACGACTGCACCGCCGACTACGACGACGACTGCACCGCCGACCACAACGACTACGACGACGACTGCACCGCCGACCACAACGACGACTGCACCGCCGACCACAACGACTAAGCGACCGCCGCCGCCATCGACCACGACGACGACTGCAGCGCCGACTACGACGACTACGCGGCCGACCACGACTACTGCGCCGCCGGCTGCCACCACCAGTACGACAACCACGGTCGCGTCGACTACCACCACGACTGTCCCGCCAGCTCTCAGAACCCAGGGTTACTGGCTGCTCGATGGCTTTGGCGGGCTCTATAACTTCGGTGACGCGCAGCGTTTTGTTTCGGTCGACGTGCTTGACATGAGCACGGCGGTCTCGTTGGATCGTGCACGCGGCGGGTCTGCACTCTGGGTATTGGATAGCTCAGGACAGGTCCACGTTCGGGGCTCGGCGAGGCACTTCGGCAACGTTGAGATGAGCGCCCTGTCACCCGGCGAGAAAGTGTCGAGCATTGCCGCGATCCCCTCTGGCAGGGGGTACTGGGTCTTTACTGATATTGGACGCGTCGTCGCCTTCGGTGAAGCGCAGAATTTCGGCGACCTGCCAGCGTTGAGCATCCGTCCGGTGGGCGTAGTTGTGGCGTCTTCGTCGACCCCGTCGGGCGCTGGGTACTACATGCTCGGCTCGGACGGGGGAGTCTTCACGTTCGGGGATGCAGTGTTTAAGGGCTCCGTGCCAGAGGTGCTGGATGCAGCTTCGCTTGCATGCCCCATAGTGGGCCTGGTGCCTGCTCCTGCGGGCAACGGCTACTGGATGGTTGCCTGCGACGGGGGCGTGTTTGCGTTCGGCGATGCTCCATTTCGGGGCTCTGTGCCGGGGGTTCTCGCGCCGGGAACAGCGCTGAACTCGCCCATCATCGGCCTTGCATCCTATGGCGCCGGTTACGTGATGGTGGCGTCTGACGGGGGCGTTTTCAGCTTCTCGGACCGGCAGTTTGTCGGCAGTCTTGGTGGGTCAGCGCAGCCCGCCGAAATTACGGGTCTGGCGGCCTTCGAGACGGGTTACTGACCGCCCGAGGCGGCGGTAGGTTCTACGACCGGTTCCATTACGGGCTCCGGTTTTGAGCGCTTTGCGGAGCGGAAGATGAGGCGTGCTGCACGTGCAGCGACTGCTTCGACGGTTGCGACGAGGATCATGAGGTCCAGTGAGAGAGACCAGTTCTCAACGTAGAACAGATCAAACCGCTTGTATGCGGCGAAACTCGGGTTGTCGCGACCCTCGACCTGCCACAATCCGGTGATACCCGGTCGCACAAGATCTCGTCCACGCAGATCTCTGTCGAATGACTCGACCTCTTTGGGGAGCGCCGGGCGGGGGCCGATGAGGCTCATGTCCCCTTTGAGCACGTTCCAGAGCTGTGGCAGTTCGTTCAAGCTGGATGCATCCAGGAATTTTCCGAAACGAGTAAAACGTGGATCGTCGTCAACCTTGAACAACGGTCCCTGGTCGCGTTCGTTCTGAACCTCAAGGTCTGATTTCAGTGCCTCTGCGTTGACTACCATCGTGCGAAGCTTGCACATCATGAAGCGGGTCTCGTTACGCCCCACGCGTTCTTGCCTAAAGAACATAGGACCATGGTCCTGCAGCTTGACTATGAGGCCAAGCCCAAGAATGGCCGGGCCCGTAAAGAAGAGCATGAGGCCAGCGACGGTGATGTCCATCGCGCGCTTGATGCCGAGGTGTGTCTTGCTGATGTTGGACTGTTCGAGGTAGAACATTGGCTCGTAGGCCATTGGCTGCGCACGCAGGCGGCGATGGTGGATTCCCTGCATAGCGCTGGTTAGCTGCACGTGCAGTCCGACGTCCAGAAGGTCGCGTGCGAGTACGTTTACCTCGTTTGCGCTGAACGCACTCGATGCAATGACCACACCCGTGGCGTCGAGCTTGTTCGCAACCTCGATCGTCTTGTCGATGCCGCCCTCATACTGGTCGATGAGACGGAAAGCCCCGGCGTCGCGTGGATTTCCGACGACGCCCGCCACGACAAGTCCACACTCTGGATGAGTAAGGAAGAGTTCGGCGAGGTCGATGCCTTCTTTGTTTGTACCCGCAAGAACAATCTTCCGACAGTACTCGCCGTTGGATCTGGCGTTCACCAGCCAAACCCGAAAGGCAGAGCGGCCCGTGAGGAGCAGAATGAGGCAGGCGAAACCTCCAACGACGACTGACGGGATGGTCAGCGTGGTCCCGAGCAGGAGACTAGCTAGGTAGGCCGCGGCCGTAATCCAGATTGCGGACCGGGAGATGCGCGACATTTCGACTATGCGCACGCTTGAGACCCGCGCAAGATAGAGCTCGTGAGCTGCGAGGACCAGGAGGCCCAGAGCAGCGGTTACTCCCACGACAAGCGCAGCTTCGCTCGGGCTAAACCTCTCGGCTGAGACCACCACAGCAAGTGACCATGCCAGAACAAGAGCGAGGAGGTCGGTGAGCACGAGTCTGGTCCGCAGCGTTCGGCCTTTTGGCGCGCGCTGAGGGGGTCCGAGTTCGGTGAGACCCCTGAGGCCAGGTGCGCTCTCGATCAGGGTCATCTGTTCTCATGTCGATTGGAATCGGAACTACGGACGGCTGATACTTGCAACGCTGTTCGGGTTCGTTCTGCGCTCTGGTTTCCTGACACAATCAGTCCCCGAAGTCGGTGGTGGCGAGAAGAGGCATAACTCCCAAGCTCAGTAGTCCTATTGTCGCAGACCTTGTGCCTAGATAGTAAGGCGAAATACGGTCGAAGGCCGCGAATTTGGACAAAAGGATTCCGCAGCCGACATACGACAGTGCGGCGATCATGAGCAGGGTGGACATTATGTCTGCCTATCGGCCTTGTTCGTCGGCAATTGAGAGTCTCCAGACGCCTGGCGAGTCTTATAACGTTGTGGGTCTACCTGGATTGAGGACGCCCTTCGCGATGCGGGACCATCTCATAGTATTGGCTGTTGCGAGTCTGGTGACTCTTGGCGCGACACCATTCGTGCGCTTGCTGGCCTTTCGTGTTGGCGCAGTCGC
>CAYUOD010000088.1:0-8118 GCA_964446225.1 uncultured Acidimicrobiales bacterium
GTCTCAGAATCGGACACCGATTGGCGCCGAGTTCGCGTCTTCCCACTCAGGGACACGCTGACCGAAAGGTAACCATGACGAGAATCGCATGGATAGGAACCGGAGTCATGGGCGCGTCCATGGCGAGCCATCTCCTCGACGCTGGCCATTCCGTTGCCATCTCCACACGTACAGCAGCCAAGGCCGCTGCGTTACTCAACGCCGGGGCAACCTGGGCCGAGACGCCAGCACTAGCCGCCGAGCGCGCGGAGATCATCTGCATCATGGTTGGCTACCCCCGGGATGTGCGCGAAGTCGTCCTCGGGCAGTCCGGCGTACTCGAAACTGCGCCTGAGGGTTCGACAATTGTCGACTTCACGACATCTGAGCCTGCGCTTGCGATCGAGATCGCTGAAGCAGCCGCTGAGCGGAGCGTTGGGTCAATCGACGCACCCGTGTCTGGCGGCGACATCGGGGCACGTAACGCAACACTCTCCATCATGGTGGGCGGCAGCGACGCCGACGTGGCGCGGGCACAGCCGCTATTAGACCTCCTTGGCTCGACTGTCGTGCATCAGGGCCCCGCGGGATCCGGACAGCACACCAAGATGGTGAACCAGATTCTCATTGCCACAGGGATGATCGGAGTCAGCGAAGCGCTGCTGTACGCGTATCGGGCCGGCCTAGATCCCGAGACCGTCCTGAGTTCGGTGAGCGGCGGAGCGGCCGGATCGTGGGCCCTGTCGAATCTCGCGCCACGCGTTGTGCGAGGTGACTTCGAGCCGGGCTTCTACGTCGAGCATTTCATCAAGGACATGCGCATCGCACTCGATGAATCAGAACGTATGGGTCTGAGCATGCCCGGTCTCGCGCTTGCGCATCAGCTCTACGTGGCTCTGGCCGCGCAGGGCGGATCGCGCAAGGGCACCCAGGCCCTGATCCAGGCGCTGGCGATATTGTCTGATATCGAGCTGCCGGCGAGCTGAGAAGCCGCTGGGACGACGGTGCCCGTCAGCCTCGAAGGACCTCGACGCGATCGCCCACAGCGATCTGACCGGCAATCAGCACCTTGACATGCAACCCACGCAGGCGAAGCTGCTTGAACTCACGGCCATTCACCAAACGTAGGGCCGGTCGACCAAATCGCTGAGCGTATTGAGCACAGCCATTGTGCGGCTTGTCCGTTACCTGAGTGAGAGTTTCGCCGATAGCGATCTTTGTACCCGTGGGCAGATTCTCAAACGAGAGATCGAGGTCAATGAGCAGGTTGTCACCAAACAGACTCTGCTCCTGTCCATTGGCGACAAGAGCGCCGATGTCACTACGCATGATGCTGATCTGGTCGTCGGGTCCATAGTTGCCAGTTACCCAGCGGTCTCCGACCAGGCCGCTCTCCGGGGTGATCTCGACAGCTGACGGCGTAGCTCGCACACCTCCAGGTTGACGTAAGACGATCAAGCCCAACGTCGACGAATCGGTGGGCGGATCTGGGAACGCTCCGAATGACTCACGGAGTTCATCGGCGTCGAGATGGTAACCACTGTCACCCCACGGGCCGGGACGACCTGCTAACTCTGCGTCTAGTGCCATCTGTACAGTCAAGCATCCGAACAAGCGAGATCCACGCCGATTATGGCCTCTGTGCTCAGCACTCGTATCCTTTACCCACCATCAACACAGGAGCCCTCTTGCAGCCAGACACCCGCACCTTCACTGGTGCGCGCCCACCGGACCGTACGAGAAAGGTGATGTCGACCGGCCTGTCCATCCATGTAAACGAGTGGGGCGACGAGTCGGCGCCGCCCCTCATGCTCGCCCACGGGGGCATGGACTTCTCGCGGACCTTTGACGTGTTCGCGCCATTGCTGGCGGCTGGCGGTTGGCGCGTGGTGGCCTGGGATCATCGCGGCCACGGTGACTCTGATCCACCATCGTTCTATGGCTGGGACGCGGACGTCCGGGACATGCTGGCCGTGCTGGATTCCACTACTGACGGCCGAGCAGCCATGGTTGGCCATTCCAAGGGCGGTGCGCTGCTAATGCAGCTCGCACAAACGCTGCCTCACCGCTGCAGTCACCTCGCAAATCTCGACGGTTTGCCTTCGAATGGGTGGAACGCGGACCTCAGCGCCGCCGAAGATCTCGCTCTCATGAGGAAAGAACTCACTGGCTGGCTCGACTTCCAACGTCGCCTGACCCCATCCACACAACGCAAGCCAGGGACCATCCAGGAGCTTGCTGCCCGCCGCCAGAAGATGAATCCGCGGTCCGACATCCAGTGGCTCGAGTACCTCGTCACGGTCGGGGCGTACCAGTCTGACGATGGCTGGAGATGGAAGCTGGACCCCGGCCTGCGCATCGCCCACTTCGGTGCCTGGAGAACTGAATGGTCCCGCGACCGTATGCCGTCTCTCGGGATGCCCTTCCTCGGCGTGTTGGGTCTCGAGAAAGAAGACATGGGCTGGGGAACATCCCCCGAGGACATCGTCGACTGGCTCCCGGACCATGCTCAATTCGAACCGCTTGCCGACACTGGTCACTTCGTACACATCGAACAGCCTGAATTCGTCGCTTCGTTGGTACTGGAGTTCTTGGGATGAAGACTCTGCGACACAACCGACGAACTCTCGCATTACACGAGCTTCGCGCCGGCGACGGCTTACCCCTTCTGCTCATCCACGGTCTTGGCGAATCATCAGCTATCCATCGCCTCGACCAGTACGCAGCCTGGCAGGGTCCTATATTCGGACTCGATCTCGCGGGCCACGGCCACAGCGAACCATCCATAGGCCACGGCTACTCACCCGAGGGACTTCTGTCCGATGTGGACGTGGCCATCGCCGAGCTGGGACGGTGCGCTGTCGTCGGACGGGGTCTCGGCGCCTACCTCGCGCTCATGATTGCGGGCGCCCGCCCCGATCAGGTCGTGGGTTCGATCCTGCGCGACGGCCCGGGACTAGGCGGCGGCGGACCAGAAGCCAACACCCTGCCCGCAAGCTGGCACGCGACAAGCAACACAGCAACCCCCGATCCATTCGCACTGATTGAACTCTCGACTGACGTGCGGCCGCCAAGTTACGCCGTGAAGTACGCGTACCTTGCCGCGGACAACGCGGAACAATCCATGCCCATCTCGGTCACAGCCCGTTCCCGGCCAGCCTGGCTAGCGGAGGTCATCGAAGCGCCCAGTGCAACAGTGGCCAGCATTGGCGAGGCCTTACACAACTATCAGGCGACCTAGTGGCTGCAAAGCCCATCCGCCAGGCGCGCTTCGTGCGCCCCGACGGAGCAACCGAGATCCTGCTTATTCGCCATGGCGAGTCGGCCCCGAGCGTCGACGGTCAGCCGTTTGTACTCAAGGACGGTCATGGCGATCCTGCACTCGCAACGATTGGCGAGGAGCAGGCAGAGCAGGTCGCCGAGAGGCTGGCGGGTGAGCCAATCAGCGCAATCTACGTCACCACCCTGCAACGCACACACCAAACAGCCGCCCCGCTCGCGGCGCGGCTCAGCCTGACTCCCGGAATTGTCCCCGAACTTCGAGAGATATTCCTCGGCGACTGGGAAGGCGGACTTATACGCAAGATGGCCGCTCAAAACCATCCCATCTACCAGCAGGTCGTGAAGCAGCAAACCTGGGATGTGATACCCAATGCCGAGAAGACCACAGACTTTCGGGCCAGGGTGATGGCTGGGCTCACTCAAGTCGTGAGTGCACATCCCGATGAACTCGTCGCCGTCGTCGTTCACGGTGGCGTGGTGAACGCCATCATGTCCGTCATCACCGGAACGCCCAATGGCTTCGTATTCATGGCAACCGATAACGCGTCGATCACCCACATCGTGTCGACTGAGGATCGTTGGATCGTACGTGGCTACAACGACATTGCTCATCTCGAGCGCGGATTTCGTTCGCCACAAGCGCAGCCTGAGTAGCGGATCCACGACCTCAGCCCGGTGATCAGAAGTCTTTTGAGAAATCTGGACCTATTGTGTCGAGAAGACGTTAGGTCATTCGTCGCACCAGCGAATCCCAGCAAATTCAGCTGGCACAACCCAGGAGACACCATGCAGTACATGTGCTTGATCTATGCCGACGAAAACAGGTCGGACGCCTACCCAGAACTCTCAAGCCCTGAACAAGAGAAGATGATGGCCGCCTACATGGCCTTTGGGCAAGAAGCCGCGGAGGCAGGCGTCATGATTACCGGCGACGCCCTCATGGGAACCGCTACGGCCACAACTGTGCGGGTACGAGGCGAGGACGCCCTGCAGACCGACGGTCCATTCGCTGAGACAAAAGAACAGCTCGGTGGCTACTACCTGCTCGAGTGCGAGAACCTCGACGAAGCCCTCAAATGGGCCGCCAAGATTCCAACCGCCGCGTTTGGCTCCATCGAAGTCCGACCTGTCATGGTGTTTGACCAGCCCTGAGCCCAATCGAGAACTCCGAGATCACCCAGATCATTCGCAGTGAGTGGGGACGTGTTGTCGCCACACTTGTGAGTGATCTGGGTGATCTACAACTCGCCGAAGACGCCACGCAGGATGCCGTAGCTCGAGCGATTGAGCGATGGCCCGTAGACGGTCTGCCCAGAAACCCGGGCGCCTGGCTCACTGTTGTTGCGCGCAGACGGGCGCTTGACCTCATGCGGCGCGAGAAAACCCTGCAGCGCAAGGTCGCCATTCTTCAGGCCCAGATCGATTCGACAGCCAACATGGATGAGCCAGATCCCCGTCTGGGCGATGAGACACTGCTCAGAGATGAGCAGCTCAGACTCCTCTTCGCCTGCTGCCACCCGGCCCTCTCGCCCGAGGCCCAAGTGGCAGTTACACTTCGCTCGCTCTGTGGACTCACAACCGCAGAGATCGCGCGGGCATTTCTTGTGCCCGAGGCCACAATGGCACAGCGCCTCGTACGGGCAAAACGCAAGATCAAGGGCGCAGTCATTCCGTTCGCCATCCCCCCTGACGAGGAACTTCTGTCGCGAACCCGATCGCTACTGGCTGTGATCTATCTGCTCTTTAACGAGGGCTACGCCGCGTCGTCTGGCGAGATGCAGCGCAACGAACTCTGCGACGAGGCCATCAGGCTGGCGGACCTCGTGACAACTCTGCTACCCGATGATCCTGAGGTGCTCGGCCTGGCCGCGCTGCTTCGCCTTACGCACGCACGAAGAGATGCCCGTATCGACGCGAGCGGCGACCTCATACTGCTCGAAAATCAGGACCGTCCACTCTACGATCAGCAAATGATCGCGACAGGCATCAGCCTCCTGGATCGGGCACTCCGCCGCGAGCGCCCAGGCCCGTACCAGATTCAGGCTGCGATCGCCTCGCTACATGATCAGGCGCGCACCGCCGAAGACACCGACTGGAAACAGATCGCACTGCTGTACTCCAGCCTCCTGAACGTATCTCCCACGCCAGTGGTGCGACTCAACCACGCTGTGGCTGTGTCGTTCGGAGTGAACCTGGAACAGGGATTGCGCCTTGTCGACGCTCTTGAGACCGAACTTGGTGACTTCTACCTGTGGCACAGCGCTAAGGCGGATCTCCATCGGCGCAACCAGGAGCCGGAAATTGCGCTAGAGCACTATGTGGCCGCAGCGCAGTCCGCGCCCAGCGATACTGAACGCCGTTACCTACTGGGTCGGGCGCGCGAACTCAGCTGATGCTCGCGACCTCATACCCTGCCTTGTCTATGGCCGCAACGAGGTCATCGTTGCTGGCAGACCCAATGACGGTCGCTGTTTTGTCATCGATGTTGACTTCGACGCTCTCCACGCCGTCCACCGCGGACACCTTGGACTCGATGGAGGACTTGCAATGTCCACACGAAATTTTGGGAATGTTAAAAACGGTCATAAAGTTACTGCCTTACACGAATGCACATGCATAATGGATGAGAATACTTAGTATACCCCCCAAGGGTATCAATCCGAAAGGTAACCGCGTGCCAACTGCCGGATACTCCACCACAAAGGAAGGTCACCTCAAGCGTCTTCGGCGCATCGAGGGGCAAGTCCGCGGACTGCAGAAGATGGTCGAGGAGGATACGTACTGCATCGACGTACTCACTCAGATCGTTTCGGTGTCCAAGGCAGTACAGGCCGTCGGCATGGGATTACTGGACGAACACGTGCACCACTGCGTCCGAGAATCCGTACTGGAAGACAGCGACGAGGGCCAAGCGAAGATCGATGAGGCAATGAACGCCATCGCCAGACTCATGAGGGCCTAAGCCGGCTCACTCCATCGAGTTGATCATCTGCTTCGAGGCCATGGAGAAGTAAGCGTGGAGCTCACCCTTCTCGGTGTCCCCGGCGGGTGACCGGTCCACCGCCGCAGACATACACGCCAGCCACACCTGTTGTTCTTCGATGCCAATCTTGAACGGCGCATGGCGCATCCTCAGTCGAGGGTGGCCCTTGGCCTGGCTGTAGGTCGTTGGACCACCCCAGTACTGCACGAGGAACTGCGACAGATCAAGCTTGGGCTGCGTCAAATCCTGCTTATAGAGAGAACGAAGACGCGGCTCGTTCTCGATCTGGGCGTAGAAGTCATCCACGAGAGCAACGAAGAACGTCTCGCCGCCGACGCGCTCGTACAGGGTCACATCGGCCTGGATGGGGTCGGGTGGCTGCGGCGCCTTGGCGGTCAGCGGAATCATCTTGCGAGGTTCAGTCATGGGTATACCGGTACACGTTAGTTGCTCGTTGCTCGAATCCAAGCCGCTTGTAGAGACGATTCGCAGCATCCCGGGAGGGCCGCGAGGTCAGATCGATACTGCGCGTTCCTGAGCGCTCGGCGTGCTCAATCGCCGCGGTATTGAGCGCCGCACCAACACCATGGCCCCGCGCCTCATCGCTCACAACAACGTCTTCGATCCAGGCCCGAAGCCCAGTCGGGATGCGGAACATGACAAGCGTCAGGGCCCCGGCGATCTGGCCATCCACCCGAGCCAGGAATATCGTCGTCGAGGGCGCCGCCAACATCTCTTCAAGCTGTTGTCGCGTAGGCGGGGGCGAAGATCTGGAGAGCTGTGGAATCAACTCCTCAAAGGCGCGAATCAGCTCATTATCGACCGCTGCTGCAACCTCCACGCTGCACTGAGACATCTCGACCTGGCCCTTCTGTTGACACGACGACGACTCTGGGTGCGGAGCCGCTACCGTCACATTATGCAATCAACTGTGTGGTCTGATCGGCCGCCTCCAAGAAACGGTGTCATGATCATCGCTTTTGAGGGCTGGAACGACGCTGGAGATGCCGCTTCCGGGGCGGCGCAGTACCTCGCGAACCGCTGCGAAGCCCGACAATTCGCGGCAATTGACTCTGAAGGGTTCTGCGATTTCGCAACCACAAGGCCGCATATTTCCTTCGATGACGACGGCACACGAGAAATCCTGTGGCCAGACTTCACCTTCTCGGTGGGCGAAATCCAGGGCGGTGACCGTGACCTCATCCTGCTCGAAGGTTCGGAGCCCCGTCTGCGGTGGCAGAAATTCTGTGACGAGGTCGTAGCGGTAGCGCGCGAACTCGAAGTATCCATGGTGATCACTCTTGGATCCCTGCTGGCTGATGTGCTTCACGACGACGACGCGCCTGTATACGCAAACTCCAATTGCGAGGAACTCAAGTCCGCCTACGACATGCAGCAGTCCCGCTACGAAGGTCCGACGGGGATCATTGGCGTGCTCTATCAGGCGACCCAGGATGCGGGTATTCCTACCGCGTCGCTGTGGGTCCCCGTGCCGAGTTACGCCCCCGGTGCGCCGTCGCCCAAGGCCTCACTGGCCCTCGTGCGACACACGTTGATGCTCTCCCAGCAGAGGCTGCCGCTCACCGACCTGGAGATCGCGTCCGCTGACTACGAGCGCCAGATCGGAACACTGGTTGAGGACGATGAAGAACTCCAGGAATACATCAGAACGCTGCGCGAGGACCGCGACGAACAATCAGTTGACCTGTTTGGCTCGGCGGGTGACCTGGTCGAGGAACTCGAAGACTTCCTGAAGAACCAGGACAGCTCGGACGACTAGTCCGACCTCATCGGGTAGCGCGCCGCCGGAAATCCACACCGGTGAGGCGTCACCTCATCGCTCTCAGCGCCATCAGACTACGCCTCACAACTCT
>CAYUOD010000089.1:0-8103 GCA_964446225.1 uncultured Acidimicrobiales bacterium
GGTAGTTCCACTCGTAGAGTGCCTCGCTGACGCCGAGTCCCTCGTAGCACTGCAGTCGTATGAACGGCGCGCCCATGGCACTGGCCATGGCCTGAGCTGCTGTGGTCTTGCCGACGCCTGGTTCACCTTCGAGCAGCAGCGGCTGGCCCAGCCGTGTGCTGAGGTAGAGCGCCGTGGCGAGGCCCTCGTCAGCCAGGTACCCAACGCCGCGCAGCTGTTCGCCGACTGCCTCGGTACTTGCGAAGAGGTCGCTCACCTGCTGGCCTCGTTGGTCGTCGGCTGCTCGAGGTTGAGCAGTGCCTCGTAGTCGTCCCAGGTGTCAACGTCGAGGGGGATCTCTGTATCGATGGTTGTTTCGCTCACCGGATAAGTGCCTGACTCAAGTAGCTTCCACACTGCCTTGTCGCCATGCAGCGAAGCGAGTTCGGGGAATAGCGTCCGGTGGAACCAGAATGGATGCCCCCGACCGTTGCGATAGCGGCAAACAGCCAGAGGCGCGTCGACCGAGTTGTTGATGAGTGCCCGCACGGTGACTGGCTCAACGCCTGGTTGGTCACCGAGTAGCAGCACAAGTCCGTCGGCGTCAGCGTCAACAACAGCCAGTGCAGCCGCGATCGATGATGAACAGCCCGTCGTCGCTTCAGGGTTCTGCACCACGGTGAGGCCGGACAGATCCACTTTGCCCCGCACTTCCTCTGAGGCCCCTCCGAGTGTCACGATGAGCTGGTCAAATCCGCAGTCCCTGGCCATGGTGAGGGACGCGTCCAACAGGGTTGAACCGCGGTACTCCAGGGTTTGTTTGGGCTGGCCGAGGCGGCGCGAAGAACCCGCGGCAAGGACGAGTCCGGTGACGGTCACTTCTGTGCCGGTGAAGCGAGTTCTGCAGCAAATCGATCATGACAACCCGAATTACAGAACCAGTAGTTGGTGCCGTTCGCCTCTAGGTGTGGTGTGTCTTGGCGAACGACAACCGTCATTCCGCACACTGGGTCGGTGACCTCGGCTGGCGACTCGACCGTAGTGACCGGGAGGGCGGTGAGACCCTCAAGGCGGACAGCTCGTACAACTTCGGCCATGATCGACAGGGCGATCTCTTCGGCCGTGCGCGCGCCGATAACGATGCCGACGGGGGTGTGTATCCGGGTACGTTCTTCCGGGGTGGGCTCGAGTTCGGCAACAATGGCAGCCCCACGAACCCGGCTCGCGACGAGGCCGACGAACTGGACTCCCTGATCAAGTGCCCAGCGTATTGACTCCACTTCGAAGCGACCATGGCTCGACACGATCACGGCTGTCGTTCCCGGCCCGCAGGGTTCGCTTGCGATGGATCGTTTCACCTCAAAACCAAGTGGGGCGGCCAGTAACGAGACGGCTTCGGCAATTGGGGTTGCCCCCACTACGTTGAGCAGCGGAGCTGGAATGCGAGGCTCAAGGAAGATCTCGAGTGCGCCGCCCGAAAGGCAGGGGTTTACGACGGTCAGTGACCCGGGGGTCTCAGGAAACTCGGCGTCGTCCTCTGGCAGAATCCGCAGAAGTACGGCTTGACCGTCCTGGATCGCCTGCAGCGCGGCCGCGCACACTGATCCTTCGGCACACACACCACCAACGAATCCCTCGATGGACCCGTCAGCCAGCACGATCGCGGCATCACCAGGACGCACCGAGGTGGGACACTGTGCCCGCACCACGGTGGCCTCTACAAAAGGCACCCTCGCGGCAATGAGTTCCGACGAGCGCTTCGTCATGTGGTGAGCCATGATCTGCCAGCCTTAGATCGGCGGAGTGGGATTGCCCTGCATGGCGTCCCAGACCCGCGAGGGAGTGAGTGGCATATCAGCATGCCTCACATTGAACGGTTTCAGCGCATCCACTACCGCATTTACGACCGCGGGTGGTGATCCGACGGTGGCTGATTCGCCGATGCCCTTGGCGCCAATGGGGTGGTGAGGTGACGGTGTCACCGTGTGATCGGTCTCCCAGTCGGGCACTTCAAGCGCCGTTGGGATGAGGTAATCCATGAAGGAACCACCGAGGCAGTTGCCGTCTTCGTCGAACGCGATGATCTGCATCAACGCCATGCCGACACCGTCGGTGAGTCCGCCGTGGACCTGTCCTTCGATGATCATCGGGTTTATCTGCGTGCCGCAGTCGTCGACGGCAATGAACCGCCGTACGGTGACGTGGGCCGTTCCGGGATCTATGTCCACGACGCAGATGTAGGCCCCGAACGGATAGGTCAGATTCTCGGGGTTGTAACAGATCTGGGCTTCCAGACCTCCCTCGATGCCTTCGGGCAGATCGCCTGCGCCGTGGGCCCGCATGGCGATGTCCTGAATCGTGACCGATTTGGACGGGTCGCCCTTGACCTGGAACGAGCCCTTCTGCCATTCAAGGTCTGCGACCGACACCTCAAGCATTCCTGAGGCGATGATCTGGGCCTTGTCGCGGACCTTACGAGCGACCAACGCTGCCGCTGCTCCTGAGACCGGCGTGGATCTGCTGCCGTAGGTGCCGAGGCCGAATGGCGTGTTGTCGGTGTCGCCGTGTACGACTTCGATGTCTGCTGGTGGGATGCCGATCTCTTCGGCCACGATCTGAGCGAACGTCGTCTCGTGTCCCTGGCCCTGGGTCTTCACCGATAGGCGCACGACCGCTTTGCCGGTGGGATGAATGCGCAATTCGCAGCCGTCTGCCATGCCAAGCCCGAGGATGTCCATGTCCTTGCGAGGGCCAGCGCCGACAGCTTCGGTAAAGAACGAGATACCGATACCCATGAGTTCGCCACGTTCACGCTTCTCGGCCTGTTCTTTACGCAGTTCGTCGTAGCCAGCACGTTCCATGGCGAGACGCATCGCGGGCTCATAGTTGCCAGAGTCGTAGGTCCATCCCGTCTTCGTTTCGTAGGGAAACTGCTCGGGCTGGATGAAGTTCTTGATACGCAGCTCAGCCGGGTCCATTTCCAGCTCATCGGCGAGACAGTCCACGATTCTCTCGACGAGGTAGACCGCCTCGGTGATGCGGAACGAGCAGGCGTAGGCCACGCCTCCGGGTGCTTTGTTTGTGTAGACCGCTGTCATCTTGGCGTGCGCGGCCTCAAGGTCGTAGCTACCGGTGAAGACTCCGAAGAATCCTGCCGGGTACTTGACCGGTGCGGCCGTTCCGTTGAATGCCCCGTGGTCGGCCAACACGTTTGTACGGATGGCGAGGATCTTGCCCTCGCTTGTCGCTGCGATCTCGCCGCGCATCACGTAGTCACGGGCGAAACCGGTGCTGGTGAGATTTTCGGTGCGGTCCTCAACCCATTTCACGGGCTTCTTGGTGACGATGGATGCCACGATCGCGCACACGTAGCCGGGGTAGATCGGCACCTTGTTGCCGAAGCCTCCACCGATGTCAGGCGCGATCACTCGGATCTTGTGCTCAGGTAGGCCAGCTACCAGTGCGTAGACCGTGCGGTGGGCGTGCGGCGCCTGGCTCGTACACCAGAGTGTGAGCTTGCCGTCGATGGGTTCCATGTCGGCAACGCAGCCGCAGGTCTCCATTGGGGCTGGATGTGAGCGTGGATACACGATGTCCTGGCCCACGACGACGTCGGCCTTTTCGAACACTGCGTTCGTGGCTTCTTCGTCGCCTGTTTCCCAGTCGAAGCAGTGGTTGTCTGTCTTGCCTTCAAGGTCGGTGCGGATCACGGGCGCATCTGCGTCGAGTGCCTTGCGCACATCCACGACGGGTTCAAGCATGTCGTACTCGACCACGATGAGCTCAAGTGCATCTCGTGCCGAGTAGTGGTCCTCGGCGACGACGATCGCGACTTCCTGACCCTGGAAGCGCACCTTGTCTGTGGCGAGCACAGCCTGGGTGTCGTTTGAGAGTGTTGGCATCCAGGCCAGTCCCAGAGTTTCGAGGACCGCACCGGTGATGACGGCCTTCACCTTGGGATGGGCCTCAGCAGCGCTGGTATCGATGCTGATGATCGTGGCATGTGCCATCGGCGAGCGCAGAATCGCCATATGCAGCATGCCCTTGAGGTCCACATCGTCGATGTAGTTGCCCTTGCCGCGAATGAAGCGGGGGTCTTCCTTGCGCAGCATGCGCCCGAAGCCGACGGGCTTCTGGTCGTTGTCTACGAATCCGGCTGGCTTCTCGGTTGTGCTCATGATGCACCTCCAATAGTGACGGCGGATTCTTGTGCGGCCGCCCATTTGATCGAGCGGACAATGGTGGCGTAGCCGGTGCAGCGGCAAATCTGGCCGGAGATGGCCTCGCGGATCTCGTGGTCTGTCGGGTCAGGATTCTTGTCGAGCAGCGCTCTGCCCGTCATCATCATGCCGGGAGTGCAGAAGCCGCACTGCAGGCCATGATTCTCCATGAACCCCTGTTGGATTGGATCCAGTTCGCCGTCAGTCTCCAGGCCTTCGACGGTACGGATCTCGCGCCCGTCCGCCATGGCGGCCAGAACGGTGCAGGACTTCACGGGCTCGCCATCCATCCACACGACACAGGTTCCACAGTTGCTGGTGTCGCAGCCCCAGTGTGTGCCGGTGAGTCCGAGGTTCTCGCGAATGAAGTGCACGAGCAGCAGGCGTCCCTCGATCTCTCCGCTCACTTCTTCGCCGTTTACGGTCATTGATATGTGCATCTCAGGCCTCTGTTGCGTTGATTCGGGCTACGGCTGTGCGTAGTGCTCTGCGGGTTAGTTCGTCGGCGAGGTGTCGTTTGTAGGCCTCACTGCCTCGGAGGTCTGTCTGTGGCGCGCAGTTCTCTGCGGCCAGTGCGCCCGCTTGGGCGTACAACTCTTCGCTTGGGACCTGGCCTCTCATGGCTGCTGAGATCGGCTCGATCCCCGTAGTGTTTGGCCCCACCGCGGCGAGTCCGACGCGTGCGTCGACGATTGCGTCTCCATCCATCCAGACGGCGGCGCCGACTGAGACAATTGCCCAGTCTCCGGCGCGCCGCTCGACCTTTTCGTACGCGCTCGACCCTCCGGGCCGTATCGGGATACGTATCTCGGTCAGCATCTGCCCGTCTTCGACCGCTGTTTCGTACGGTCCACGGTGAAAGTCGGCCATCGAGACCACGCGGTCCCCGTCGGTTCCCCGAATGACGCACTGGGCGTCGAGTGTGGTGCAGACCGCTGAGAGGTCCTCGCTGGGATCAGCCTGACAAAGCGAGCCGCCGAGCGTGCCGCGGTTGCGCACGATGGGGTCGGCGATGACTTTCTCCGCGTCCCGGAAGATCGGGAAGGCGACTGCGAGTTCGTCCGATTCGAGCAGTTGACGGTGACGGGCCATCGCCCCGATGCGAACCTCGTTGGCCTCGATGCGGATATAGCCGAGTTCGTCGTGAAGATCGTTGATGTCGATGAGGTACTCGGGGTTGGCGAGTCTGAGCTTCATCATCGGCAGCATCGAGTGGCCCCCGGCCACAATTCTGGCTTCGCTGCCCAAACGGTTCATCAGTGAGATCGCGTGATCGACACTGGTGGCGCGCTCGTACTCAAATGGTGCAGGCACCTGCATGGCGGCTCCTTGTTGGTGATACGGCTGATCATTTCAGTCGTTCCGAGGAATCGTCAATAGCAACCTAAGGGATACCTTAAGTTGCTATGTTCTGAGGCTGGGAGTGGCCGTAGGCTGAGCAAGTGACTCCCACCCAACTCCGAGCTTTCTCTGCGGTTGTCCGCCTCGGATCGGTCAAGGCCGCCGCTGTTGAGTTGGAAGTTTCCGAGGCGGCGGTGTCGGGACATGTCGCGCTGCTGCGCAAGGAACTGGACGATCGGCTCATGACGCGCACCTCCTCAGGGCTGGCGTTTACCCCCGGTGGGCTGCGCCTGGCGACCCGCGCTAGCGAGATGCTTGGGCTTCAGGACAGGACGATTCGCGAGGTGAGTGAGGCTGGTCACGGCAAACGCATCCTGCGCTTGGCTGCATCGAGCCTCTTCAGCGAATATGCGGCACCGGGAATGATTGAGCTGTTCTCGCAGCGGGCAGATGACCTGGACGTCGAGATGAGCGTGCGCCACACGGGACAGTTCGCGGCTCTTCTCGCAGCCAGGGCGGCAGATGTTGCCATTGGCCCAACGCCCAAGGGCCTGGATCAGGCGATTACGAAGAAGACCTTCTTCAAGTACCAGATCGTGCTCGTCGCCGGAGCAAATCACATGATGGCCGGTGCCCGGCCCCGACCTGCACAATTGCAGGAACAGGACTGGCTCCTGGGCCCTTCGGCAGCTGAATCTGGCCTGGTCGCGGCGATGGTGCGTTCGATGGCGGTGCCCGATCATCGTCAGCGCATATTTCAGAGCCATTCGGCCGCCCTCGAGGAAGCAAAGCGGGGCAACGGCATCGCTCTTGGTCTTGCGTTCGCTGTGGCCGACGATCTCGCGACCGGCCGACTTGTGCGGGTGGATGGCCGGGGCACGCAGGCTGAGGGCTCATGGAGTGCGTTGACGCTCAGCGGCAACGGTGCGTCGCCTGCCGCGACTGAACTTATGCGGTTCATCACGACACCACGGGCGACCCAGGCGATGCTGACTGGATCTGGCGCGAATATCGGTCATTTCAGGCCTTCGGTTCACGTCACTCTTTGGAGTTGACGAATTGGGCCTTCTGACCCTGCCCCGTCCTTGCTGAAAATCCGTAGACTTAGGTTTGGTTACCCCCCAAGACCTTTGTAGGAGAAGACCTTGACTGATGAATCTGTCGCGCCGTCGAACGACGAGCACAAGTCGTCTGAGAACGGCGCAAAATCTGTCGCGACCATCGCGATGTTCATGGGCCTTGTGGCCCTTATTCTCGGCGGGGTGGGCCTTGCCGTTGCTCTTTCGAACGACGGAGGAGGCGAAACGTCCGGTGGGGGCGAGACCTCCGGCGCCGCTTCGAGTTCTTCGCTGAACATTGAGTTGAGCGAGTTCGCTATTGACGGTGACTTGTCCGCTCCAGCCGGATCCATAACTGCCAATATCACCAATGTGGGTTCTGTCGACCACAATTTTGAGGTCCGCAATGCTGATCCGAAGAGCGGCAATATTCCCAGCGGCGGAGAGGGCAGCATCGACCTGAGTTCTCTTGCACCAGGTGAGTACGAAGTTTTCTGTTCGGTGCCGGGCCATGAGGCTGCAGGCATGATCACCGGCTTCACGGTCACCGACGGGGGCGAGGCCGTTGCGGCCGACGACCATGACCAGGAGCCCGACTACGCGGAGATCTCGAGGATCTTCAACGAGTCGGTCCTGGCCTTCCCAGCCGAGACACAGGGCGTAGGCAACCAACCGCTCGAGCCGACGATTCTGGCTGACGGAACAAAAGAATTCACTATTGTGGCCGAGATCGTCCAGTGGGAAGTTGAACCAGGCAAGTTCGTCGAAGGCTGGTCGTACAACGGTCAGGTTCCCGGCTCAGAGATTCGTGTGGACGTTGGCGACAACGTGCGAGTCAACCTGGTGAACAAGCTGCCCATGGCGACCGATGTTCACTGGCATGGCATCCAGACACCCAACAACATGGATGGTGTCGCACCCATAACTCAGGCTCTCATCGAACCAGGTGAAACCTTCGTCTACGAGTTTGAGGCCAAGCGAGCATCCATTGGCATGTATCACGCCCATCACTACAGCCAAGAGCAGGTCCCGAACGGCCTCTTCGGTACATTCATCATCGGCGACGTTGACATTCCGCGTGGCGAGACAATTTCCGGAATCACGATTCCTGAGGACATTGAGATCGCCCAGGAAATTCCAATGGTGCTCAACGATGCAGGAACGATTGGTTTCTCGCTGAACGGCAAGTCCTTCCCGGCCACCGCTCCGATTGTCACCACCGAGGGTGACTGGATCGTTGTGAATTACTACAACGAAGGTCTTCTGTCCCACCCGATGCACATGCACCAGTTCCCACAACTGATCATCGCCAAGGACGGCATTCCGTTGGATCAGCCTTACTGGTCTGACACGGTGAACGTGGCCCCGGGCGAGCGCTACACGGTGCTGATTAACACTACTGACGCCGGTACCTGGGTCTGGCACTGCCATATCCTGACGCACGTCGAGCGCTCAACTGGCGTGTTCGGCATGCTCACCGCCGTGGTGGTGCAACCACAGGACGC